>JAFNYG010000054.1 GCA_017383325.1 Alphaproteobacteria bacterium
AAAGAATTCGATATCACAATTCCAGATGATGCGGCAACAAAATTGGAAAAAGTTGGCGATGCAGTTAAATACATTGATGAACATAAAAAGAATTAATTTTGTGTTTTGATTTGCTTGTCCGTCGGTATGTCCGGCGGATTTTTTTATTGTCTTTTGTCGGGGAAACATTATATTATATGAACGTATGTTAGTTATACAAAAGGAATATATGTTATGAGAAGAGTTGTTGTTACTGGGATGGGTATCGTTTCCCCTGTTGGAACAGGTGTTGAATATGTGTGGAAAAACATCCTGGCGGGTAAGTCTGGTGTGCGCAAGATTGATTCTTTTGATGTGTCAGATTTGGCATCGCAAATCGCAGGGATTCCACAACAGGGAACAGAACCAGGCGAATTCAATCCGGACGCGGTTGTCGATGCACGTGAACAGCGTAAGCTGGATCGATATACAATTTATGGTATTGTTGCTGCAGATGAAGCAATCAAGGACGCGGGTCTGGAAAACTATACAGGTGATAAAACCCGTTTTGGTGTTTCAATTGGCAGTGGTATTGGTGGTCTGAATACGATTTATGATAATTGTATCGAATTGCATGATGGTGGACCACGTCGTGTCAGTCCATTTTTTATCCCCAAAGGGATTATAAATATGGCAGCGGGAAATATTTCAATTAAGTATGGATTGCAGGGACCAAACATTTCTGTTGTGACAGCATGTGCCACAGGTGCACATTCGATTGGTGAAGCGGCGCGTATGATAAAATATGGCGACGCAGATATTATGCTGTGTGGTGGGACCGAAGGGGCCGTTGGGCGGATCGGTTTGGCCGGATTTTCAGCAATGAAGGCATTGAGCACGCGTAACGATGCACCACAGGCTGCGTCACGACCATGGGATAAAAATCGTGATGGATTTATTATGGCCGAAGGTGCAGGTGTTTTGGTTCTGGAAGAATATGAACATGCCGTTGCGCGTGGTGCAAAAATTTATGCCGAGGTTGCAGGATATGGTATGTCAGGTGATGCGTATCATATTACAGCACCCGCGCAAAATGGAGAAGGCGGAAAGCGTGCTATGGAATCTGCATTGAAGGATGCGGGGTTGAATCCAGCAGATGTGGATTATATTAATGCGCACGGAACATCAACAGGATTGGGGGATGTTGGTGAACTGGCCGCGGTGCAAAGTTTGTTTGGCGATGCGGATGTATCGATGTCGTCTACAAAGTCTATGACGGGGCATTTGCTGGGGGCAGCAGGTGCGGTCGAGGCAATATTCTGTGTTTTGGCAATACGTGATGGTATTGTGCCGCCAACAATTAATTTGGATGAACCAGAAGATGCAGTTGGGAATTTTGATTTGGTTCCACATGTTGCAAAAAAACGCAAGGTTGATGTGGCGTTAAGTAATTCTTTTGGTTTTGGCGGGACAAATGCCAGTATCGTTTTGAAAAAAATTTAGTTTAAAATAAAAACTGGATTGAAAACCCGCGACCTTGTTCTGGTGGCGGGTTTGTTTTACACAAGAATATTTAATTACTGTTGTGGCGGATAATCGGCGCGAATAAAATACAGGCCCGATGCGGGCGCGGTTGGGCCAGCGGCACTGCGGTCGCAGGCCGATAAAATTTTGTCTATGTCGTATGGTTTGCCCAGTCCTATTTCGATTAGGGTGCCAACAATATTGCGAACCATATGATGTAAAAACGAACGCGCGGAAAATTCAAATATAATTTCATCACCAGACTGTGTTATGTTAATTCTGTCTAGTGTTTTTATTGGGGATTTTGCCTGGCATTGGGATGCGCGAAAACTGGTAAAGTCATGATTACCAATCAGGCTTTGCGCGGCAGTTTGCATGGCGATAATATCCAGTTTCCTGGGCACCCAGTAAACACGTTGTTTTTGTAATACTGGTGCGGCGCTGCGATTTAATACAACATATTTGTAATGACGTGCAATGCAATCGAAACGCGCGTTAAATTCGTCGGGGACAATTTCACATGATAATACGGATACAGGTTTGTCGACCAAATAAAAATTCAATGCACGCATAACAGTTTGTGTACTGTGGTTTTTGTCCAGGTCAATATGCGCAGTCATCGCAACTGCGTGAACGCCGGCGTCGGTACGACCTGCGCCAACAACGTCGGGACAGATGCCACAGAATTTTTCAATGGCGTCTTTTAGTATAGATTGGACCGATGGGCCTTGGCGGTTTTCTTGCCAGCCGATTAAATTGGTGCCGTCATATTCTAGGGTTAATTTGTATCGTGTCATATTGTGGTTTATCGTATGTGACGTTTTCTGAATTTTTGTGCCATTATAAATTTTTCACATGTGTGTGTTGGACTGACTCTGTCAGGTTCGCCAAATATCAATTTGCGCAGGCTGATGTTATAGCATGCGGGGTCATTAAAGTATTTATCAAAATACAGGCAGTATTTACACTGTCTGGGTACAAATTCCGGGATTGCTTCGAATTGTGGACATGAATCGGTGGTTGGTGATTCT
>JAFNYG010000055.1 GCA_017383325.1 Alphaproteobacteria bacterium
GGAAAAACTCCACGTCCATCTATTTTTTCACCACTTCCAGACTTAATAGATTTATTTAACAATTCCAAGACACCGCCATTATTTAAATTAATTTGCGTTGCGATTCTTGCGCTTCCTGCAGTTGGTGTACCAACCAATACCCCACGTTTATTTTCATAAAATGCCGCCACAATTGCTTCGGCTGTTCCGCGTGTATTATCAGACATCAGCACAACCACCGGCACATCTGTCACCGCATCCCCCCCTGGCACAACTTCGACTTCGTCACCGGCGGTTTCAACAATTCGCATAATTGGATTTTTTCCAATGAACAGCCCCGCCAACTTCGCGGCCGCACGTTCATCATCACCACCTGCGACACGCAAATCCAATACAATTCCTGAAACATCTGGATATCGCACCAACGCTTCATTCACAATACTGACCGCGCCATCAGATACATTATGAACAATAATCTCTAACAGTCCCCCTGTCTGCGAATCAGAACGACGAACCACATCTGCATCTGCTAAAACAATTGTCGCCCTGCGCAATACAACATCTTTATTTCCCGCCGGTGTCAGCAAATGAATCTTAGACGTCCCCGAATTAAATCCAGTCATAACCGCCGCCAAATCTGCATCCGTCATATCTGCGACATATTTTCCATTTATCTGTTCTATTAAATCCCCTGCGCGAATACCTGCGACATCGGCTGGCGCCCCTTTATAAACACCGCTGACCCGAAAATTTCCACGCCCATCACGCGCACCTTCAATTCCCACACTGGTCAACAGCCGACCATCTTCGCTGATTTCTGCTGCCTTGGAAAAGACATACCGCCCATTCTCGTCCAGGCCACGAATCAAGGCATCCACCACCACCTGATACATCTGACTTTCAGACAAATGCCGTAAACTTGGGTCATATGCCCGCAATTTTAATATCAGCGCAGTTGTAATTTCACCAAAACCGTTCCAATCCCCTGCCCCTGGCCGCGGATAGTTTGCAACGATATCGTCCCCCCAAACCAGCACAACCCGTTCATCAGTTGCCGCGACATGTGCAGATTTATTCAATTTTTCCAAACTTTCAATTGCAACATTCAGATTTTTTCCCGCCCAGTTAACACCATCCAGTTTTTGATAAATCTCCGCAAAGTTCTTGGACACATCAAACACCGGCAAACCATCCTGGATAGGTTCATCTTCGAAAAACAAACTATCAGCATATGCGCCATGCGCCATGGCAAAAATCAAAGTCACAAAAACAATAATTTTTTTTATTCCCATATTCCATCCCCCCATGGCGCACACATATATTATTTACTGTCTGAATCACGCAAATTAAAATGATACAGCATAATATTAGAAACATAAATACTGGTAAACGTTCCCATAATAACCGAGAATCCCATCGCATATGCGAATTCACGCAAAATCTGTCCACCAAATATTGACAATCCAATCATCGCCAATAATGTCGAAACACTGGTCAGCATTGTACGACGCAACATTTCATTAACAGACAAATCTATCAAATCCGCCATTGGCATTTTGTGATATTTTTTCACATTTTCATCGATTCGGTCATAGTTCACAATCTTGTCATTAATTGAATACCCAATTCCGGTCAAAATAACCGCAATCGCCGTCTGATTAAATTCCAATCCTGTTATTGAAAAGAACCCAAACATCAACACAAAGTCCAAGAACAGCGAACAAAACGCCCCAATGGCATATCCACCCTTGTATCGAATCCAGACATATATTGCCATCATGATAAACGCGAACAAAATCGCCAAAATTCCGCCACGCACCAGTTCGCCACCAATTTTTGGTCCGACGACCTGAACCTGTTCATATTCAACATTATCGCCCAGAATATTTTTTATCTGCGCGACCCGTTCATTTTGCGCAGCATCCGTTGCCCCCTTTGGCAGCCCCAGGCGAATTAAAATCGCATCGCCGTCAACGGCCTGTAATTCTGGCTTAAAATCCGCCAACGCATCACGCATTTGTTCAATTCCATAGTTTTGAACAACCGGCTTTACCTCCATCGCGATACCGCCAGAAAAGTCAATTCCGTAATTCAGTCCACGCACCAGCAACGATACCACAGACAATAAAATTACAATTCCAGAAACAATATACGATAACTTGCGATATTTCATAACATGCAGTTTCATAACACTTACCCCTTTGCACCCTTATTTTTTACCACCGACAAAGCCGATTTTTTTATTTTTACCATTCATATACCAATCAACCAACACACGGGTCAACCATACACAAGTAAACAATGTTGTCAAAATACCAATAGACAGTGTCACCGCAAATCCACGAATTGGGCCTGCGCCAAACTGGAACAATACCAGTCCGCAAATAAGTGTCGTTAAATTTCCGTCCAAAACAGCTTTCATCGCGCGATCAAATCCCAGATTCACCGCACGCAATGGTGGTGTTCCCATACGCACTTCGTCACGGATACGTTCAAACGGCAAAACATTCGCGTCAACCGCCATCCCCAGCGTCAGCACAATACCCGCAATACCCGGCAATGTCAGCGTCGCCCCAAACAGCGCCGTTAACCCAACAATCATCCCCAGGTTTACCATCAACGATATCATCGCAATCACGCCAAAACCACGATACACCATCAACAAGAATATGAATATGAACAGAACGCCCGCAATCGCACCAATTTTACCACCTGCGATTGTATCTGCGCCCAAACCTGCACCAACTGTACGCTCTTCAATTACCTGCAACGGCGCAGGCAACGCCCCCGACCGTAACAATACAGCCAAATCTTTGGCGCCCTGCAATGAAAATCCACCTGAAATCTGTCCACGTCCACCTGGAATCGGTTCACGAATAACCGGCGCCGACAACACTTTGCCGTCCAAAACAATCGCAAAACGTTCATTTACATGTTCCGTGGTCAACTTTGCAAATCGACGCGCACCCGATGCATCAAACACAGTTGACACCACCGGCATATTATTCTGGTCAAAGTCCGCCTGTGAATCCTTTAACGATTCCCCAGAAACTTCGACACGGGAATAAACCGGCACAACAGAATCCGGCGCATCAATATACGGCAAGAATTCTGTCCCCGCCGGCGCACGCCCAGACTGAATTTGTTCCATCGATACAGATTCATTCACCAAATGGAAAGACATTTTTGCTGTCTGACCAATTAAATCCTTGATACGTTCTGGGTTATCAACACCTGGCAATTGCACCAAGATATATTTTCCCCCCTGGCTTTGAATCGAAGGTTCCTTGGTTCCCAATGCATCAATACGACGACGCACAATTTCTATGCTGCGCGCCAACGCATCATTTACCATTTCCTGCTTTTGCTTGTCCGAATAAGACAACGTTATCGTTTTGCCATCAGATGTGACATCAACAGTACTGCCAAACACCCCCCTCAGTCGTCCCTTGGCGTCACCGACTTCATCTTCGTTTCGCACAACCAACGAAACAACCCCGTCGTGATTACGCAAATTCGAAAACCGAATAACCCCTTTGTCTCTATCTATCAGTGCCGAACGCGTTTCTTCATACAACTGTTCCGCTTTTTCTTGGAACATCGCATCCGTATCCACCTCTAACAACAATTGGGCGCCCCCCTTCAGGTCCAACCCCAGTGGCACAGGTTCTATCCAAGACGGAAAATACGGTGCCAATTTTGGCGACATTGTTGGCACAGCCAACAACACACAAAACACTGCAATAAAAACAATCGCCAGTTTTTTAAACATAACCCAACCCTTTATTACTCTACAGATGCAACGGCGTTTTTATTAACTTCTATAACAACGCCTTTTGCGACTTCTACTTCTATTGTTTTTTCATTGATTTTTTTGATTGTACCATAAATACCGGCCGCCATTACGCGATTTCCAACCTGCAACGAATCCAGCATTTTTTGATATTCTGCCATACGTTTTTTATTTGGCCGCACCATAAACAGGTAAATAATTCCAAACACAACGACACAGTACAACACCATTCCCCAAAAACCATTTTGTTGGGCCGCCGGTGCGGTCTGTACAACATTTTCAACAACTTCTGCAGTCTGTTCCATATATTTCTCCTTGTATTTAATACCTGCACGATAATAAATCAGACTGTAAAAGTAAAGAAAAAATACAGCAAACGCCTAATTTGCCACGCACGTTTCCCCGCACAGATATACACATCACATAAATCGCACCATATTAGTATGCGCCAGCGCAATTGCAATCGCATCCGCTTCGTCTGCTGTCTTGGGATGCGCCACAGGCAATAAAATCTGTACCATTTTATCAACCGCCGACTTATCTGCGTGCCCCGCCCCGGTCAGGGCTTTTTTTATTTTATTCGGCTCATACTCGAACACAGGAATATCACGATTTGCAACCGCCACAATCGCTGCCGCGCGGGCGTGCCCCAATATCAATGTGGTTTTTGGATTCTTGTTTACAAATGTTATTTCAATACTGCATTCATCTGGCGAAAATGTTTCACACAATTCGGACACACCACGAAAAATTGTCGCCAACCGTTCCGCAAATGGCAAATTTGTTTTTGGCAAAATAACGCCACTGGCAATATATTTGCGCGTTTGCCCTGCGGTATCAACGACCGCCCAACCTGTGTGTAATAATCCAGGATCTATGCCCAGTATGCGTTTGGTCATTTTGATTTTTTCCCAGTTTTCCTGCGTACAGACGATTTTACTGGGGTCGCAGACAATACGTTTAAGATGCGCCCCCCCAATGTACGATATGTTTTTATTTTATACGTCTTGCCGACGACAATTTTTTTTACCAATTGTGTCGCATACCATTGAAGCCATCCATCATTCTTGATTTCAAAAATTTGATTATCTTGGGTTTTTATAATATTAATCTGCCGTGTGCCAAATATTGTTTTTTTTATCTGTTGGGCTTTGTCAGTAATGGTGACGGTTTGTTGTTTTATTGTTGCTTGTGTAAAAATAAATTCAACCAACAGAAATATAACCGCGCCAACAATAATACGCAATGTCCCAGACGTCAAAATTTCCGATGGAATTGAATCAATCAAGAAAAATGTTAAGAATAAAACACACAAATCAATCAGATATAACATGTGCATCCCCTCTATTTTTATTTCCTAAAACTTATTTTACCAACGGCATCATATCCAAAGTATTTATTAATGCGATTTGTTATTTCACCTGATTGATATGATAATTGCAGTGCATACGCTGGGTGTGTCGGGCGGATAACAACATTAAATGTTCCATCACGATTTTTTTTAATTGCCGCCAACTGCGCAACCGCTGCGATATCGGGCCCCATAATTTCACCCCAACGCGCCACCAGGTCAGAATCCGATGCACGAACCCCAAAAATTTTAATCAAACCACCCAATGCCCCACCAATGGTCTGGGGGCGCTTGGTCCGTTCATCAAATTTTTTATCGTGGTTTGACATATGTATATTCTTTTGGCATCAGGATAAACATCTGCCCCTGGGCATGTTGTCCCTGGGCGAATTTGTATGCCTCGTCCCCTTTGCCGAAAAAGATGTCGGCACGAATCCATCCACGGATGGCACTGCCTGTATCCTGGGCAATCATCAGTCGACGGAACGGCCGCCCATCTGACAAATTTGTATTTACATACACTGGCAATCCCAATGTGTACAAATCATCATCCATTGCAACACTGCGTATTTTTGACAACGGCGTCCCCAGTTTTCCAATTACATCCGGTGGCACAGATTCATAGAAATACACATAGCGTGGATTTTTATAAATCACGTCACGCGCCAAAGTTGGATTGGCCTTCAGATGTTGCCACACGGCCTCGGACGAAAATCCGCCCGCCGGCCTAATTCCACGACTGCGCAGCTCTTCACCGATTGATTTAAACGGCATATCGTTAACGGCGGCAAAGTTTAATTTAACATCTGTCCCATCTTCCAACCTCAAATTACCGGAACCTTGAATCTGTATATTTTGCACATCGACAATATTTGCCCAGTACAAAACGCGCCCTATTTTCTTTTCAACAATATCTTTTTTTGGCACCCCCTTGTAATTACGTCCATCGGTTGGGATTCCCATTAACGGTTCATTACACTGGGCGGTTTTTGTCCGACACGCAGGAATTATCGGCGAATAATACCCTGTATACGTTCCCTTATCCCCACCATTTTCATTGTATATTTGATATGGTTGGAAATTTGATTCAAACCATGCGCGCACCGTCGCCACATCGGCCGACGCACTGGGCAACATACGGCATTTTTCTGCAAACAGTTCACGATCTGGTATCACACGCCCTGTATATTGAATTTTTGCCTTGCACGAATTTCGAAACGCCTGTAATGCGTATCGCACATCATCGTCGCGCCACCCCGGCAATTCAGAATACGACACGCGTTTAAAATTAGATGGCACAACCGAATTATCCCCCGACACTGTTGGCGTCGAAACATCGCACGATGCCAAAACAAACGCGGCAACAATCCCTAAAACCCCATTAAAAATTGTTTTTTTTGTTAAAAAAAGCATTTTTGACCTGCCCCCCACTTGTAAAAAACTTTTATAGTGTTATATTAACATAAAAGCAGGACACAAGTCCAGAGCACTTTTTTTAGCCAAACAGACCGAAGGAGATTTTAGAATGGCAAAATTTAATATTATTTCACAATTTTTAAAAGATATTTCATTTGAAAGCCCAAACGTACCAGAATTGTTCTTTAAGTCCGATAACGGTCAGGCTAAGCTGGAAATCAACATTGACATCCAAATCAAGGGCGCAGAAAACAATCTGTTTATGGTTGATTTGATTACCAAGGTGCACTCTAAATTAGAAACCGGCGAAAAATCAATTTTCTTGATTGAATCGACATATTCTGGCCTGGTCCAAATGGAAGAAGAAAAAGACGAAGAAGCAAAGAAACGCACATTATTAATCGACGTTCCAACATTATTGTTCCCATCTGTTCGCGCGATGATTACACGCCTGACATCTGAATCTGGGTTCCCAACATTCACGATGCAGCCCGTTGATTTTGCACAACTGTACGAACAGAAACAGGCAAAATAAAAAACACCCGCCAATTTGGCGGGATTTTTTTTTACAATCGTTCAAACCATCCATCGATTTCTGAAACAGGCACAAATTTATAAACCGGCCGTCCATGATTACATTGACCTGCACGCTCTGTCCGTTCGATATCGCGCAGCAATGCATCCATCTGGACCAAATCCAATTTTTGCCCTGCACGCACAGAATGGTGACACGCATAATTTGCCAATTTCAAATGTAATTTTTCATTCAGCCCCGACGAATGTCCATTTGCACGCACTTCATCTGCAATATCGCGCAACACATTTGACCAATTCATATCCCAATCCGCCGGCTTTTCAAATATTGCGATTGCATCATCACCAAATTCTGCGACATGCAACCCGGACGCCTTCATTTCATCTGCGATTGATGAAATTGCCACAACGTCTTCGGCGCGCAAATTAACAACAATCGGCGTCAACAGTGGCTGGGTCTTGATTTTATGCGTCCGCAATTTTTCGTATGTAATGCGTTCATGCGCGGCATGCTGATCTATGATAACCATATTATTATCTTTCTGGGCAATAATATATTTATTCGCAACCTGTCCAACGACACGCCCCAATGGCAAATCAGCAATAACCATATCATCTATCACAGGCTTTGGCGCATCTGCATTTTCACTTTTTATGCGCCCAGGCAATACAATATCATCACGCACCTGAAAAATTTCCCGCCGAATTCCAAAATCAAATTTAACCGGCTCTACATTTGCCATTGGTCGTTGCACAGTCACAGGCGACACAACCGGGCGCACATCCTGAACCATCTTTTTCGCCAACCGGTCACGCAAAGTCTTTATAATAAATGCACGCACATGATTTGGTTCCAAGAAATGCACTTCGGTCTTGGCAGGCGACACATTCACATCCACCGCATTTGTTGGCACCGTCAGATACAACGCGCACAGCGGAAATTCACGCGCATGCATAACATCCATATATGCCGCGCGCAATGCACCGACCAAAACCTTATCTTTGACCGGTCGACCATTTACAAACAAATATTGGTCTATACTTGACGCGCGTCGCAATGTTGGCTCTGAAATAAATCCACTTAATTTCATATCGCTATTACTGCCTGATGTTGCATCAACATCCAGCATCCGCCCCACAACATCGTCCCCCATAACGGCCACAATACGCGTTAACAAATCATCGTTCTTTGGAAATCGCCACTTATTATTCAGCACAAACCCAACATCTGACCGCGCCATTGCCAAACGCTTTACCACATCCAGTACAGACATCATCTCTGCCCGATCACCGCGCAAAAACTTTAATCGCGCGGGTGTCTTTGAAAACAAATTTTGCACCCGAATACGGGTTCCACTTTCCCAATTCGAAGGCTTAATTTCCCCTGACGTGGCATCAATCTGCCAACCATTTTTATCCACACCATTGCACGTATCAATTGTCATATCAGACACAGACGCGATTGACGGCAACGCTTCGCCACGAAACCCCATAAAATTGATATTCAGCAAATCATCTGTCGGCAACTTAGATGTTGCATGTCGCGTAATTGCGCGCGCCAAATCATCACGCGCCATCCCAGAACCGTTATCAACAATGCTTATCATTGTGCGCCCACCATCGGTCACATCAATCAGAATCTGGTCTGCCCCTGCATCCAGCGCATTTTCCACCAGTTCCTTAACCACACTGGCGGGTCGTTCAACCACCTCGCCGGCGGCAATTTGATTGATTAAAAATTCAGGCAACACACGAACTGCCATACCCGCACCCTATTCTTTGAATGTGACAGACAAAATTTCATATTCTTTTTCGCCACCTGGCAATTTCACGATACATGTATCGCCAACACATCGCCCAATCATTGCACGTCCAACCGGTGATGTGCATGAAATAACGGTCCGCCCATCCGATTCAATATCAGACAATATTCTGCACTGCATTTTATTACCATCTTCGTCTTCGGCGACGACGCGTGCACCAAACACGACACGATCACCCGTCAAAGAATCCACATCTATCACCACGGCATTTTCAATAACATTTTCGATAAATCGAATACGCGCATCAATCTGTCGCTGTTTTTCACGTGCCGCACTGTAATCTGCATTTTCAGACAAATCCCCCAAAGAACGCGCCCACTGCACAGTTTTTAAAATCTCTGGCCTTTGATTTTCCTGCAAATCTTTCAGTTCTTTAATCAGCGAATCAAATCCCGCACGTGAAATTGGTTTTTTTTCCATATCATCTTTCCTGTTTTTATTATCTGGCCCAGATTATACGCAATCATTTTAATTTTGCAATTATGAAATTTAGCGTTATACTATACATAACATGTTCAGGACAAATATCTTAACCCGTTTTTTATTGCGCCGATTTTTTTACGGCGTTGGTCTTGTTATGTTAATTGTATGCGGAATTATATTGGCGGTGACATTTGTTGAACGTCTGCCATCGAACCCGACCGCATTTGATGCATTATATGAATCCTGGGTGCGTCTGTTGGAATACGTACCAATGTTTTTGCCGATGGCCGTATTTATGGGCACGTTGCTAACATCATACAACCTTACTAAATCCAGTGAAAACATCATTATATCCAGTGCGGGTTTATCACCATACAAATCGACCAAGCCATTTCTGATTGGGGCATTTTTGATTGGCGTTTTTGCTACAACCGTCATCAATCCCTATTCTGTAAACATCAGTGTCCAGAACATAACAACCGAAAAATTACAGTTAATCGATGACACCATATGGCTGCGCGAAGAATCCAAAAACGGCTTTATCACCATGAACGCAAAAAACATGCACAAAGCGGGCCGCATATTAATCTTTGAAGACGCAACGATATACACCCAAACACCCGAATTTAAATTAACGAACCGTATCCAGGCAAACACGGTCACATTATCTGACATTGGCCTGTCGGCACACAACGCGACAATATGGAACACAAACGGCACAATTACACGTGGCGACTGGGAAATTCCGACATTAATCACACCACAAACCGTCCTGGACAGATATCTGCAACCCGACCAAATTTCATTCTGGCAATTGCCTGACTTTATCAAACGCATGGAATCAATCGGCATACCTGTACGTGGCCACCGCGTACAATTGTGGACATTACTGTTTTTGCCGTTAACAATGATCGCAATGGCGACATTGGGGGTTGCATTTTCGCAAACCAAACAACGTCGTAATTACAGTTTTGGTATTAAATTCAGCCTGGGTATAATTACATGCTTTGCGGTATACTTTCTGATAAACAT
Organism: Alphaproteobacteria bacterium; assembly: GCA_017383325.1. The sequence continues at coordinate 10,352 of JAFNYG010000055.1, forward strand.
GTTTAATGCATTGGGCGCAACGGGTGCACTGCCCCCGATACTATCTATTATTGCGCCACCATTAATAATCATCGCCGGCGCCGGCATATTCATAAACAGCTTTGACACAATTTAAACACAGGAACAAAACAATGCCATTAAAAAAGAAAAAGAACACAACCCCCGGGCGTATATTAATGTGGATATTGTTTATCGCGCTGATTGTACTGATGATAATATCATTTTCCCCAGTCCAGCACATGACCGAAATCGTGGTATATCCCTAAATGAACTATATTGATATATTTTTAGAAGCCCTGTCTGCCGAACGTGGCCGCAGCACAAAAACATTAATCAGCTATGAATCAGATTTGCGTCTGGCCAACGATGCAATACCGGGCGGTCTGATTCAGGCCGATGCATCTGCCATACAAAAATACCTGTCTGCATTACCAGACAAACCGTCTTCCATAGCACGCAAGGCATCTGCCCTGCGCGGTTTCTATAAATTTTTAATGATGGAAAAAATTATTTTCCACAATCCGACCGCGAACCTGGAATTACCCCGACGCGATCGCGCACTGCCTAAATTTTTATCAACCACAGAAATCGATTTATTAATATCCAGTGCTGGCGACATAAAAACATCTATCCGCCTGCGCGCAATGATTGAATTACTGTATGCGTCTGGCCTGCGTGTATCTGAATTATGCGAACTGCCCATGACGGGGGTTCTTGGCGACAAATTATTAATCCACGGCAAAGGCGCCAAAGAACGCCTGGTCCCCATGCACGAAACGGCGATTCATGCACTGGACAAATGGCTGGTGGTACGCGGCGAATCAGAATCAAAGTACGTATTTCCATCAAACGGAAAAACAGGCCACATAACACGCGATGGTTTTTTTAAAATTTTAAAAAAATGCGCCGTACTATCAGGCATAGACCCGTCCCGCGTCAGTCCACATGTCTTGCGACATTCGTTTGCATCACACCTGTTGGCGGGTGGCGCAAACCTGCGTGCGATACAAACAATGCTGGGCCACGAAGATATTTCAACCACGCAAATTTATACACACGTAATGCCTGAAAAATTGCGGCAAACGATTGAAACACACCATCCCCTGGCAAAACAATAAAGGAAAAAAATGATAAAAAAATGCGATAAACCAGGTTGCACCAAAGCCGGCACATGCCGTGCCCCAAAATCACGCGATTTGCGCGAATACTGGTTTTTTTGTACAGAACACGCCGCCGAATATAACAAGAATTGGAATTATTACGCCGACATGACCCCAGACGAAATCGAAGCCGACTGGGAACGTCAAACATTTGGCACACCATTAAAAGACAAAGAATCCGCACAATCAGATGCATCAAACTATGCAAAATTCATCAATGATTTTATAACCGGTCGCAGCAAATTTGATAAAATGCCTGCACGCAGCAAATTACCCACAAATGTTGTATCTGCATTACGTGTCTTTGACCTGGGCATATCGGCCACATGGCGCGAAGTTGGGGTTAAATACCGTGCGCTTGCGAAAAAATACCATCCTGACACGGCCACAAACAAAGAAACCGCCGCCACTGAGTTTGCCCGCATATCTACGGCATACGACATATTAAAAAAACATTTTGGAAAAAAATAAAAACCACCATTTGGTGGTTTTTTTTCGGAATTCATACCTGATGACATCCCCCCATCAGTAATATACCATTATCATCACCAGAGGAGAGACCACCATGCTACTAAAACCAAAAATTTGTTTTACCACCCTTGTCATATACGAAATCATTGCCGTATCATTTCTGCACTTTAATCGTTTTTGTGATTCCGTATTTTCATCCACATTTTGCACCAGTTGGTATCGTTACTTTCTGTTCTGTATTGTTATTCCATTGGTTGCAATGCTGATATGGATGTGGATACGCGAAATCATTCGTGCACGTCGCAGACACAGATTTATACGTCGCGCCAAGAATGCGGTTGGCAGCATAATATCCGGCATACGTGGTCGCGTATCTGAAAACATCAGCGCGTCCGACATGGAAAAAATAATCACCGCCGCAGTATTAATTGGTATCAAGCGTTATGCTGATCGCCATCCAAACCTGCGCAAAAATGTAAATGACATTATGGGCATGGCAAGTGGTGAAATCGACATTGACCTGATGTCAACCGATGACGAAGCGCAAAAAAAGCAAGCACGTAAAAAAGATTCAAAAACCATTAAACGCAAACGCGCCAAATAAAAAACAAAGCCCCCAGATTACACTGGGGGCATAAATTAAATGAATTTTTATAATTTGTTTAGGTACGCAATAGCGTCCATACCCGCACTGCATCCCGTCCCGACAGCTGTTGCGATTTGCATCTTCAAATCGCTGTGAACATCACCTGCGACGAACATACCCGCCGGCAATACCCCAGGCGCCAAACGCCCCAGCGCATCACGTTTTACATCTTCGGTTAAATAATCTGTATTTGCCTCGTGTCCGATTGCGACAAACAATCCATCTGCGACAATTTCCGCACCATCTGTTGTTGTAATAATCAATTCGCCATCATCAGAATCTGGCTTGGCGGCAATTTTTGCCAAATCCGTATTAAACAGGCATTCTATATTTTCCCGTGCATCAACGCGTTCGCGCAATACTGCCTCGGCCCGGGTAAAAGCAGCCTTGCGATAAACAATTTTTACCGTCTTGGCCAAATCTGCCAGATACAGCGCATCATTCAACGCACTGTTTCCGCCCCCCATAACAACGACAGTTTTTCCACTGTAAAAGAATCCATCACATGTCGCACAATACGACACACCGCGCCCCATAAACTCACGCGCCCCTTCGATTTCCAGTTTACGTGGCGATGCCCCTGTTGCAATAATCACAGTTTTTCCCACATATTCTTTACCATTATCGCATGCGACCCGATATCCAGATTCTGCATCACCTGAAATATTTTTTGCCGACACAAATTCAACAACTGCGCCAAATGTTTCACATTGCTTTTGCATAAACTGCGCCAGTTCTAAACCACTGCCGGCCCACCCTGGGTAATTTTCCAATGTTGCAATTCCTGCCATCTGACCACCCAAGCGGTCGCCCCCCAACACAATTGTTTTTTTATTTGCGCGTGCCGTATACAATGCCGCCGTCAGCCCCGCGGGTCCCGAACCTAAAATAATAACATCATACATGATTAACCTTCCTTCATACCTATACGCGGCCCAGCATACAAAACAAACGCCCCCAACGCAAACGAATTTATTGCATTTAATAACAATAAGTTTTAATATTTATCCCAAAGAAAATTATAAGGAATAAAAATGCTTGATATAAAATTCATCCGTGAAAACCCAGACGCCGTAAAACGCGCATGCGAATTAAAGGGCTTTGCAGATTACACCGACCAGATTTTGGAACTGGACGCGCGTGTCCGTGAATTAAAAACAATCACACAATCAAAAACTGCTGAAAAGAATAAAATAACACGCGAAATTCCAACCGCCACAGACAAGGCACCATTGATTGCCGCGTCCAAGGCAATCGCCACCGAAATCGCCAACGACATGGCGGAATTGGCCGACAAAGAAGAAAAATTAAAAGACCTGTTGCACCGTGTTCCCCAGATTCCATCTGATGCGGCCCCAATTGGTCGTGATGACAGCGAAAATGTCGAAGTGCGCCGTGTCGGCACACCACGCGAATTTGATTTTACGCCACGCCCACAGTGGGACCTGTTGGAAATGAACGGATGGTGGAAACCTGAAAAAATCGCTTCTATTTGCGGCACTCGTACATACGCCCTGTTTGGTGAAGCGGCGGAACTGGAACTGGCGATTGAAACATACGTTTTACAAAAATTAATTGGCAAGGGGTTCACATTTGTCAGCTGTCCATCAATCACCAAACCCCAAACGATATTTAACGCGGGTCACTTTATGGGCACCGACCCATCTGTTATGTCAAATGACGTATTTATGCTGACAGACACAGATCGTTGCCTGGCGGGCACCGCTGAAATTATCCTGAACTGTCTGCACAGCGACGAAGTTTTAAATGAAAAAGACCTGCCAATAAAATACGCGGGATTTTCACCATGTTTCCGCAAAGAAGCGGGCGCAGCCGGCCGTGACACCCGCGGAATCGTTCGTATACATCAATTTAACAAGGTTGAACAATACATCTATTGCACCCCTGAACAATCGGACGAAATGCACGAACATTTGCTAAATAATTTATGCGAAGTTATGGAAGACCTGGAATTACCATACCGCGTTATTGCGGCCTGCACCGGCGACATGGGATTTAACAAGGTCAAAATGAATGACGTCGAAGCATGGTTCCCCAGCGAAGGCGCATACCGCGAATTGGGTTCATGTTCATCGATTGGCCAATTCCAGGCCCGTCGCACAAACACTCGTTACCGCGATAAAAATGGCAACATGCAGTTCTGCGCGACTTTGAATAACACAGGCATTGCCCTGCCCCGTGCAATTGTGCCTGTGATTGAAAACCACCAAAACCCAGACGGTTCTGTTAACATTCCCAAGAAACTGCAACCACTGATGGGCGGGCGCACAAAAATTGGTGGCAAACACTAAAAAAAATCCTGCAAAATGCAGGATTTTTTTTAACTTGGCACCCCCAACGGGAAACCGAGTGAACAAGAACCGCGTAAGTTGCGTTATTAGCAACGAACGCTTGGTTCGCGTCACGAGATTACCCAACTCACTTGTTCCGTCATTCAAACTTGGCACCCCCAACGGGAATCGAACCCGTGTTGCCAGAATGAGAATCTGATGTCCTAACCGCTAGACGATGGGGGCCAAAACTGTCTGGCACCATTATCATATACACAAACGTATAATTTTTCAAATGAAAGTTTTCCCTTGCGCCTATTTTTTTTATTTCCTAGGATGTGTATCACAATGGCTGGTGCAATACGCAAATTTTTAACAAACATCGTCTGCGGGTGTATCTATAACAAGGACACACGCAAACGCGTACGTGTTATTCTAAATTCATCAATATCATCTGACATACGTTTTATTCGCAAAAACCTGAATAAACCCGTACACAAGGTTAAAACATTTATTGGATACCAGGCACGCAATTTGCTGATCAGCGCGAACGATGAATACATATATAAATTTCCGTTACGCCGTTCAAATTCACGCGAATTAACCATCAATGAAAAACGCATGGTCGACGCATTTATCCCCATATCGCCAATCCATATCCCCGGGGTTGAAATATTCGAACACCACGGTCAATTGGTCCGTCGCTATGAATTCATACGTGGCACTGGCTTACGCCAAATACCACTGGACATTGCGATGAAAAACCTGGACACACTGGCCCGTCAAATTGCAGAATTTATATTCAAGATTGGAATTTCAGACCCCGAATCAATCCGCGACCTGAAACCAACACCCGATGCCCGACCTGGGTATATGTATGGATGGACCCAGGGCGACATATGCGACAATTTCATGGTCGACATAAAAACAATGAAAATCATTGCATTCATAGATTGGGAAGATTGTGAATTCCGCGACTTTTCGTGTATGTTTCATGGCGACAGACGCAGTCCCCACCGTGAATTAATGCCACTTGTAAAACGCGAATACGATAAATTATACACACGCGCCAATCGCACATCGCAAACGGAACACACAAAATTTTAATCATAAAAAAACACCCCCATCGGACACAACAGGGGTATTTTTTTACAATACAATTATTGCGTTAACGCTGTCTTTGTTTTTTTTCTGTCATCATCATACCAATCATACCCGCAAGTAAAGCAGTTGTTGCAACCGCCCCCAGGGCATTTTCAGTTTCCTGACTAACCATTGTACTTTCAATCTTTTTGCGTGTTTCTTCGTCTTCGTATCTTAACGCATCACGGGCATCTGATGTTCCTGCCCAACCCAAAGCCATAACAAAACCAATACCCGCAGATGCGGCGAACAATGGTCTTAAACGCGAACGTGTTGTTTCTTTCATTGTCATCTCCATTTAAACTATTATATTATCTTACCCACCCAAAAATACACACAAAACCCAACATTGTCAAGCAATTATTCACCCCTACCCCACCGGGCATTGTTTATTTTGGTTGCGGTCGGCCAAGCAAGACGCGAACCGAATTGTTGGAGACTGGGCAAGATATTGACGATATAAAAAAGAAATCTATCACTTATTCAAATGATTTTATTCGTATTTCTTCAGCAAATCTTTCCATGTCTGTGGTGCATCCACTTCATCAAAGTAAGCATTCAAAAAACTAACCAAGGTTTGATGTTTTTTCTCTGCATATTTGCGTCCCGGTTCTGTTAAGCACATATCGCGCAAATGAAAAATTTTAACAAAAAAGTGATTTACACACGGATCGACTTTTGATTTTCTATACTTTTCGGCATCCATTTCTTCTGGGAAATATTCTGGATCAAAGAAAGGTTGACCCGTTCCAGAACGATATTCTATACACCGTAACAGACCTGTACACCCTGATGCGTCACACATATCAGCATCGGATACAATAGCACCTTCGATACCATATGCAGAAATACCCTTTAACCGTTTACTGTATCCAATAGTTTTTAC
>JAFNYG010000056.1 GCA_017383325.1 Alphaproteobacteria bacterium
GATTCAGATATGACTGTAAACATGCCGTTTGTAAAGTTTGATGATGCGTCTGATGTAAAAATCACCGTCAGCGCCCATTCATCTGGCAATAACTATGCGACATTTACGACCAATTCAAATTTTTGGACCGCGGAAAATGTTGGTGGTCGGCTGTATTTGTTGGGGCGTCAGTGGTTAATAACAGAATACATCAGCCCAACACAAATCGTTGTTCATACAAATGGCACATATACATTACCTGGGGCGTCTGTATCAGATTGGTACGAATGCGCATTCGGAAAACGTCGTGGTTGGCCACGCAGTATTACATTTCATCAAGACCGCTTGGTATTTGGTGGTTCACGTTCATGGCCTGGGGGGATATGGATGTCGCGTGTCGGCCAGCATAATAATTTTAACACAGGCACTGGCCTGGATGACGAAGCGATATTTATTTCCCTGTTGTCTGCCCAGCGTCAACAAATTTGCACCGTCGTCAGCAGTGATAATCTGCAAATTTTAACCAACGTCGGTGAATGGGCGATTTCCAGTAAACCATTGACCCCATCCGCTGTTGATATAAAACAGCATACATCTGTTGGTTCGTACGTGGCGCACTATCTGCCACCCCAAAAAATAGAAGGCGCAACAATCTTTATATCTGGCAATGGGCTTGATATTCGTCAGTTATCTTTGGATGAATTGGGGGAAAATTACAATGCGAACGATTTGTGTGCATTATCAAAGCATTTAATGAATACGCCGATTGATATTGCCTATAACGCGTCAACGCGCCAATTATTTGTTGTTCGTCATGACGGTAAAATGGCGGTTTTGAATCAGAATGCGTCACTTGGGGTGTCTGCGTGGGGAACATATAAAACCTGTGGCGAATTTTTATCTGTTTCTGTATGTGATGGCGTCACATATGTTGTAACGCGTCGCGCAGGTGTTGTTTACCTGGAATATTTTGATTCAGAAACGATGTTGGATGCGGACGTTCACGGATTTTCATATATTGCATCCGGGTTGCCGTTGCGCGTGTCTGGGCATAATGCAACGCGTTTACGCCTGCGCAAAATATCTGCGCGGGTAATTGATACTAAATCAGTGTCAATAAATGGTCATCGTATAACATTGCCGAACACGATATATGCAGAAAACGCCCCTGGATACAGTGGTGATGTTTCGATAAACCTGTTGGGAAATATTCAAAATTTTGATGCGCCCACATGGACGGTGCACAGTGATGAAAATTTTCCCGCCACAATACTATCAATCAGCATGCATGGTTGGTACACAGTTTAAATATAATAACCAAAGGATATAAATATGGGACAAGTTGTGTCAGATATCACAGAAATTCTGGAATATAAAGACGCCAAGAAGGCTGCAAAATCTCAGCGCAAAGAAATCTTGGCGCAGATGGCCGCAGATGACGCAGAAAAAACAAACCTGGTAAAAAAAGCTCTGGCTGCCCAGCGTGCTAAATATGGGGCATCTGGAATGCGCACATCTGGCGTCACCGAAGGCGCGGTATTAAAACGCTTGAAATCGGAAACTGCCGCACCATACGAAGAAAAACGGCTTAATAATTTAAGCAAATTAAAAAATATCAAATCTAAAAAAACAAACCTATTAAAATCATTGCTTTCCAGATTTGATGATTTAGTGGGGTAATTTGCATTGGGGGGATAGTATGTATAAAATATCTTATGTCATGGATGGACAGGCAACAGAATTTGCGTTTGCATTTCCATTTTTTCAGATTGCAGATGTTCGGGTTGCGATAAATGGGATTGTTGGTGGGGAACAATATAATTATACAGTTGTACCAAACGAAGATTTTTCAGGTGGAAATATTGTCTTTGACGAAGCACCACCCGCAGACACTAAAATGGATATATTTCGCCAGATATCATTGTCACGCACGATTGATTATCAGCCAACATGTGCGATTGATTCCGAATATTTAAACACAGATTTTAATTTCCTGTTGTCTGCGTTACAAGATTTTCATATCATGATTGATGGCATATACAACTGTGTTAAATCGAAACTAGGCGCCGGGGCTGTGCCAGAATTGTACTGTGGCATATCTGATGTATCAAATGACAGCAGTAACGCTTACTGATTTTTACAGCTTTCTGGATGAATGGAATCGAACGCTTGGGTTAAAAACGCCTGCGCATCATCGTCGAATTATGGAATTTTTATATGGCGTAATATGTGATGCCCCCCATCGTGGGTTGCTGATGGCGTTTCGTCATTCTGGTAAATCGACAGTTGTTGGTATTTTTGTTGCGTGTGTATTGTACCTGCGTCCCCAGACACGTATTCTTGTCCTGTCTGCAGAATCCGGTCTGGCATCGCGTATGGTTTCGCATATTCGTCATATTTTGGAAAATCATCCATGGTGCGAACACCTTGTCCCAGGGAACAAGAAAGAATGGTCATCAAATCGTATAACGATCAATCGTCCGATTGGGATTCGCGAACCATCTGTTGTTTGCCAGGGGTTGCATGGCAACATCACAGGTCTGCGCGCAGATTTGATTATTTGTGACGATATCGAAGTTCCAAATACATCCAACACAGCCCAGAAACGTGACAATATGCGCGAACGCCTGCGGGAACTTGATTTTATATTATCGCCCACCGGTGCCATGATTTATATTGGCACGCCACACACATACGATACGATATATCGTACCTCTCCCGCGGACTAGTTCATGCTGCTGATAAATGTTCGTAATTTTGCCAATAATTCTGCGCCTGCATCACCAAACATTGGTAAATATGTTTCATATTCTGGCATATCCGCCTGCACCTGGGCCCGTACCCGATCTGATATTGGGTTGGCGATGATATTATTTGCCGTATCCCACAGTCTATATGCGTTGTATGTCTGGTTTACGACATTCCATTTATCCAGTAAATCTGGGCGCGCATTTAGTGCTGCACGAACGGCGTTTTGCCATTCTTCGCCAAACGCGCGAACGATATCCAGTGACATAAACCTGTCCAGTCCCATTTGATCTGGGGTGAAACTATTCAATGCATCTTCTAATTCGTGCAATTGATTTTGATTCAGTTTGACTGTTGCTATATCTTCTGCGACCATCATTCCACCATATGGCATCAGTTCTGGGTCAATCGTATTCATCTGGGTCTTGCCATCACGCAGATTTTTGATATGTTGAACCAGCGATTTTCCATTTGGCAACCCCTGTAATTCTTTTAATACATCATCGGTCGCCTCGTTAACAAACACTGAATTAACCGTCGCCCAGCCCCCGATAATTACGTGTTCTTGGCGGTACAGGTTTAATAATCTCAGTGCGATTGTGCCGGTTTTTACGTTCATAATCTCTCTCCGTTGATGACAGGTTATTCCATAACAATCATAACAACCTTATGCATTGTTGTGGCTGTAATTTTTTCATCTGGCGCAGAAATTTGGCCATAAACCTTGCCTTTGGAATCCTGACGGACACTGACGATATGTGCATTCACAGTTGTTTCATCATCCAGTGCATCAAAATCAGTATCGATTGCGATGGCTAAATCCCCAGGCTGTGCGGGCGTTTCAGAATCTGCGAACACATACGATTTTTCTGGTATAAATCCGCCCAAGCGTTTTGAGTTTGGCACAATTGCATATATGCCTGCGCGTCCTTCCAGTGTCATTGGTGCAACAATCATGGTTTTATCTGATTTTTTGAATGCGATTGTTTTTCCCGATGGTGTTCCAAATACTGGGACCAGTTTTTTTCGTGCGCTGTCATACAGCTTTGCGCCATACAGACCGCCATGCATGTCCATTCCTGATAATGGATTCCCGGGTACCAGAACTGATTTTACACGTTCTTTTACCTTGCTGATTTGTTTGTTCAGTTCGCCAGATTTATACAAGGTTGCGATTTTATCGAACAATTCTTCGGCACCCAGTGCGAATGATTTCGCCAATGGTTCGATTTCATTTTGATATATTTCGCGTTGTCCAACCTCTATCTTGTGATACACAGACAGTGTCATTCCTGCATCTTTTGCCGCCTGGGCGATTGTTTTACCTTTTTGTTGGCGTATTTTGCGCAGTCCGCTGCCGAATACTTTTAGTCCGCTGTTTTCATTATCGGACATACGGCGCTTAATTTCATGCTGCCATTGGTTTGCCACATCATCTGATTCTTTGATAAAAATATCAGACAGCTTGCATCCCAAGATGTTGCAAATATTCAGCAACTGCTTTTGGTTCAGTCGTCGTACCCCTTTTTCTATTTTAGAAACAGCGGACAATGACAATCCTGTCTGGCGGGCCAGTTCGGTCATTTTCATACCATTAGCTAAGCGAATATTGCGAATGTTATTTGGAAATATAATTTCTTCTTGGGCCATGGGCAAACTCCTAAATGACTAATACTTGACAAAATAATAGTCAATTTTAACACCTGGCGCAAGTAAATAATTAAAAATTACAATGGCATGTCGTCTGGGAATGCATCCGGATCGATTGCAGTCGGTGCCGAATCCGCGTCATTTGCCAGTTGTGCCGCCGTAATTGTTGGGGCAGGTTGTGCAAATTCATTTTCGCCACGGGCTTCAAACTCGTCCAGATTGTCAAACAGACTGTAATCGCCAAAGAACGCCGTACGAACGGTTTCTGGACGTCCATGTCGGTTTTTTCCGATGATAATATCTGCCTTGCCACGTGAACGTTCATATCGTTTTTGCCATGATTCAACCATCGCATTATTTGTTGTATTTGACATACGTTCAGATGGGTCGCGATTTTGCAGATAGTATTCTTCGCGGTATGTAAACATAACGATGTCGGCGTCCTGTTCAATTGATCCAGATTCACGCAAATCTGACAGCATTGGGCGTTTGTCATCGCGCGCTTCGACACTTCGTGACAGCTGGGACAGCGCAATAACAGGAACATCTAATTCCTTGGCCAGCATCTTCAGCCCACGTGTAATCTCAGAAATTTCCTGAACACGGTTGTCGCTGTGCTTGCCGCCTGGCGACGTCATCAGCTGCAGATAGTCAATTACAATCAGTGCGATTCCGCCATGTTTGCGCGACAGTCTGCGCGCGCGTGTTCGCATCATCGGCACACTCATTCCTGGGGTGTCATCTATAAACAGTGGCACCTGACCGATTGCGGCCGAATATTGCGACATTTTCAAGAAATCTTCGTCCGTCAGCGTTCCTTCGCGCATGGATGTTGCCGGAATTTTTGATTGTGACGATAAAACTCGCGCCGCCAATTGTGACGCAGACATTTCCAAACTGAAAAACACGACTGCGCCTTTATAGTTTTTATTTGCACGCCCATATGCGATTGCCTGGGCTGCATTAAATGCTATGTTCATTGCCAGCGTTGTTTTCCCCATCGCAGGACGTCCTGCGATGATAATCAGGTCGGAATGGTGCAAACCGCTGATTGATTTGTCCAGTGCATTCAGCCCCGTTGTCAAACCCGACAATTGACCGTCTGCCTTGTATGCGATTTCTGCTTCGGCCAGTGCGCTTTGCAACGCGGTTGAAATTGATGTCACTTCGCGTTCAGACGTCCCTGTTGTTGCCATATCGAACAGTTTTTGTTCTGCGATTTCGATTTGTCGCGATACAGGGTTGTCCAAATCTTCTACAAATGCCTGGTCTGTGATATCCTGGGCCAACGCAATCAGATCGCGTCTCAACGCATGTTCATAGACGATACGTGCATACTGTTCTACATTTGCGACCGTTGCACCGGCGCCGGCCAGTTGGCTTAAATAATCAACACCACCAACAGATTCCAGAACACCTTGTTGGTCCAAATAATTTTTTGCTGTGATAATTTCGAATGGTATTCCCGCGGCAAATTGTTTTTCGGCCAATTTATATATTTCCTGATGTGCGGGATGTGAAAAATGCTTGCTGCTCAGGAATTCATTAACACGTTCCAGTGCCCGATTATTCATCAATACCGCGGCCAGGACGGCCTGTTCTGCTTCCAGATTTGTTGGTAATGTTTTGGGGGTAAAATCCATGTCAAATTCCTTTACTTCTATGCCAATGGTATATGAAAAAAAAGCTTTTTCAACGCCTTTTTTGCTTGGATATAAATTGTTGAAAATACCGATAATTAATGCTGTTGGCGAACCCGCGTGGCCCGAACTTTTTCCAGTATCCAGGATTGAAGAGCTGCGCATAACAGTTGGTCCGCGTCATTTTTCATCACAAATGATGCTGGAATGCACGCCATTGGAACGCGCGCGCCTGGACCCAGGTGGGTTAATTTTTTACGACGATGAATTCGATGTACGTATGGCCCAGATTGGTGATTTTCACATATCAGGCATGACGTTATATTGGGATCCATCGACCGGGCGACGTCGTCGCGATGGCAGTGCCTGTGTCTTGCTATATCGGGATGATAAAACGCGTCATATTTTTATTCATGACGTTTTGTATCTGACCGTATCCGACGATGACCAGTTTCCATTATCGCGCCAATGCGACATGGTGCTGGATTTTATGGCTGCGCGCAATTTATCCAGAATCAGTCTGGAAACCAACGGTATTGGCATGGGTGTGCCCGAAATCATGCGTGATTGTGCGGTGCGTCGTGGCGTAAATATTTACGTTAACAAAATTCAGAATCACAAATCGAAATCAGACCGCATTTTAAACGCGATTGAACCAGTCCTGTCAACTGGGCGCCTGCATGCGCATACACGTGTTCAGAACACGGCCTTGATGGCGGAAATGCTGGGGTGGACACCGATTGGTGCGCCGGGTATTCACGATGACGGCCTGGATGCGGTTGCGGGCGCCATTGCGGACATGCCAATCCCGGTTCGCGCCATCGGTGCCCGTGCCAGAACATTTTCTGCGAATACAAATTTCAAGATTTAACAACCAAAAGGAAACAAAATGTATCAAAACTTGCAAAATCTTTATAAACGTGCCCTGGACATGCGCGGTCCATGGCAAAATCGCTGGGACGCGGCACGTCGCTATGCCATGCCGTCGGCCGACGATGATGCGGCGACATTATTTGATGCGACCGCCATGGATGCGGCCGATAATTTGGCGGCATCGATTTATACATTGATGACACCGCCTGAATCTATGTGGCTGCAATTGGTTGGCGAAAGCGACCTGGCCCAAAATGCAGAATATGCAACTGCTGTTTTGCGTGCCAACTTAAATGACTCGAATTTCTATACGACAATTCATCAGTGTTATATGGACTTGGTCGTATTGGGAACTGCATGCCTGTTCATGGCCCAGTCTCCAATCGGTGCATCATCTGCGTTTCAATTTACCGCCATCCCCATGTCTGACATTGCCATATTGCCAGACGCAGTATTTCATACCACATCCATGTCTGCACGCGAAGTAATGGCACAGTATCCAACATGGACACCACCTGTTGGGCTGCGCGACACGATAAAGCGTGACCCGGAAACGCCATTAAAATTAGTCCAGTCTTTGGTTGGCACTGATTTTGTTGCGTGGTTGGATGTTGGTGGTGATATTGAAAATAACGTTGTATCGACTGGCACATTTGAAACGAATCCATACATTATATTTCGTTGGTCTGTATCGTCTGGCGAATTATATGGCCGTGGCCCTGTGTTGCGTGCGTTGCCAGATATCAAGACTGCAAATAAAGTTGTTGAACTGGTGCTAAAAAACGCGACGATTGCGGTATCCGGCATATGGCAGGCCGACGATGATGGCGTTATCAATCTGCAAAACATAAATTTGACCCCTGGTGCGATTATCCCCAAAGCTGTTGGGTCATCTGGTCTTACCCCATTGGCCAGCGGTGCAAATTTTGATGTTTCGCAATTAATACTAAAAGATTTACGTGAACGTATCCGCCATGCGTTATTGGCGGATCGACTGGGGCTGTTATCTGAAAAAGAAATGACCGCCACTGAAATCATGGCGCGCAATGCAGACATGATGCGTATTCTTGGGGCGACATACGGGCGCCTGTTGCATGAATTTATTCGTCCATTGTGTGATCGTGGATTACAGATATTGGCGCGTCGCGGCTTAATTGAACCAATTCGTCTAAACGGTGACGCAGAATTAAAATACATTGCGCCGATTGCACAAATGACCGCAATGGAAAGTGTTTTAGGGGGGTAAATGCAGGCTATGACAGATATTTCTTTAAATTATGCACGTTGTTTTTCATCTGCTGCGGGACGTTCTGTTCTGGGGCATTTGCGTAACATTACGATTGAACGTACATTGGGGCCAAACACGTCTGACAATGATTTGCGCTGGGCAGAAGCCCAACGCGCATTAGTGCGTCACATAGAATCACAAATTGCGCGGGGCAGGGGGGACAAGTTATGATAAGCCTTGAATTTCTGCGCAACAGTTGGTTTTTGATTGTATTTATTGGTGGGTTAATCTATTGGGTTGCCCGCCAAGATTTATCGGTCGCTGAACTTGAACGCGTAGATGTGCGCATAACATCGCTTGAAAATCGTACAACTATGTTGGAAACGGGTATTGGCCAAATCCAGATAAAAATTGATGATATCAAAGAAGATCTGACTTTGATTAAGGGCGCCGTTATAAAATAAAAACATCCCCACAAATGTGGGGAATGCTGAACCAAACTGTTGCACTGTCCTAGTGTGAAACCTTCGCTTCGGTCATAACGACATGCTTGCGCAATTTTTTGTCGTATTTACGGAATTTCATTTTACCCTGGGTATTCTCAGACTTAGTGTTTTTAGTAGTGATATAGAACACACCAGTTTCGTTGTTTCTTAACTGTACAACTTCTTTGCTGCCTTTTTTAGATGCCATTTTATTCGCCTTTTTATTATTCTGGGACGGATTGTATGTCATATTTTACTGGAAATCAAGTAAATTTTATCATAAAATAACAAAACAGACCGATGCGGGTATGGCGAAATTGGTAGACGCGCTGGATTTAGGTTCCAGTGGGGCAACCCATAGGAGTTCGAGTCTCCTTACCCGCACCACAAATTTTTGTCCCATTACCGGCAAAATATACCAAATTAACATCCAATAAAAATCCCCCGAATTGGGGGATTGTTATTTATTTTTTCCAGAATGCAAAACCACGGCGTGAAGATTTTTCTTCGCGTTGTTTGCGATCCTCGATTGCACGCCGGCGTTCCGCGCGACGTTCCTGGAAACGGCGTGCAGATTCTTCGTCACGTTGAATGACTGCGATTGTTGTTGCTGATAATTTACCATTGCGAACTTCTTCTTCGAATTCAACAATGTCATTTTCATTTAAAAATCTAATACCTGCGGCCTTCAGCGAGCTAGAATGCACAAATACATCATCTGTGTTGCCGTCTGCATTTGGTGTGTCTGGGCTAATAAAACCAAAGCATTTTTTTCCATTATACCATTTAACTTTTCCTTGACGCATAATCCAATCCTTTCCTTATGCTGTTATGGTTCTGCCAAGCACGTTCAGAACCTGATATAATTTTGACAGTTTTTCCCAATGAAAGCAAGGGGAATAAAAATGCCCGCACATAACGCGGGCAACGACTATTTTTTATAGTATCTTTGAACTTCGTTCATTACAAAATTAAATAGTTTTCCTGCCTGTGTTGTTGGCGGCATTGCCCAGTCGTGTTGCATATACGGCATTGCCGCAACCAGCACAAATCGCGCCATAAAATGAAAGATGCGTGATTCTTGATGCTTGGACAATTTGACCGGCGCATTTTGAACGCGAAAAACCTCGTTTTCGATTGCATCATCCAGTTTTTCGTTTATATTATCCAAAATCTTTTGTGGATAATACAGTCTGCATTCTTTTGGGAATCCTTCGAATATTGACACATCGTTATTTCGCGAATATAAAATATTCCATCCAACCCGATCGAACAAATCTTCCAAGCATTGGCAGATCATACGATTATACTCTTTTACGCCCTTTTCATAATACTCTGCCAGGCGGGCTTCCATATTATCTGACTTTGCGCACTTCTTTTTTCGTGCCGCCTCGTAAACATCGTGTGTTTTGCTTTCGAATTCAAAGAATGTGCGAACCTGGCATATAATTTCCATTGGGATAACTTGATCTGGGCTGGGGCCGATGTTCAGTATTATCTTTGCATCGCGATAATTGCGTGGGTTTTTCATGTTATAGAATGTATCACGCACCGCCAGCACGCGTTCAGGCATCATTTCATACAGCCGTTCAATGAACGTACGTGCCTGTGGTATTAAATCGAACAGACATTTTACGCGCCAAACATCCTGCAATCGCATGCGTGGTGGTGCGATTTTATCAACAGCTCGCACTAAATCGACTGCGATTTTTTCGTGGCCGCGTCCAATAATTGACAGCACGGTTTCTGATGCAGCGCTGACATATTTTTCTGTAAAACGTGAACGAATTTTATCTGCAATTGCACGTGCAGATGCCTCGCGTTCATGTGCCGCCAGAACACCATAGGCCGCATTTGCCACATCGTTTACATAATCTGCATAGTATTTACCCGTAATTTTATCCAATGCGCGGTTTATATTTTTTTGCGCACCAACAATTACAGTCACTATCGACGATACCGCCAAATCAACGCGTTGCCCCACAGAATTGGTAAAGAATTGATTGCGCATTGGGTCCGCATCCAAGCGATGATTTACCACATATGGCGACAGTGGGCTGATATCTGCGATACGGATTGGTTCATCGATTGCACAGTTCGTTTCATAGTCATACTTCATAACCGCTGTTTTGGGTGCACCAAAGCATTTGCCCAGAACATAGAACACTTCGCGAAACCAGTGCAAACTGTCTGAATACAGCGTCTTCAGATATTCGCCGGCCTCCTCATTAATACGTCCATCGGCAATTGCGCGATTTATAATTTCTAAATTTTTTCGATCGTTATCTGCAACTATATCCTGCACAGAACTATCGGAACCAATGTATGACATGGTGTATACACCTTTTTACTTCATTATTGGGAACAAGATTACATCACGCAGCGTTGGCTGGTCAAAAATAATGCTGGCCAAACGATCAACACCAACCCCCACACCAGAAATCGGCGGGAACCCATGTTCCATCGCACGTACGAAATCGTTATCTGGGTTAAATGCTTCTTCATCCCCACCGGCAATATTTTTTGCCTGTTCTTCGAATGCGGCCAATTGCTGAATTGGGTTTACAAGTTCTGAATACCCCTTGCAGATTTCGGCGCCACACACCAACAATTGATACATATCTATGCGACGTTCGTCTTTGTCATTGCGGCGGGCCAACGGCACCATATATGCCGGATAGTTGTACAAGAATGTTGGATTGACAATATCACCACGAATCTTGCGCTTGTATACATAGTCAACCAGTGTTGGGATTGACTTTAAATCTTCTAATTCTGACATTGGGAACATGCCGTTATCAACCAATTTCTGACGCAGCGTGTCTACATCATCAAAATCCAAAATATCACAACCAAAGAACTCGTTCATTTTGGCAGTATAGTCAATCATCTCGTATTTTGAAAAATCCAGTTTTGTACCCTGATATTCAATCTGTAATGTGCCACGACATTTCATCAACAAATCCTGGATTAAATCCCATGTAAATTTGATATTGTCATTAAAATCCCAATACGCCGCATAC
>JAFNYG010000057.1 GCA_017383325.1 Alphaproteobacteria bacterium
GAACAATGTTGGCGGTGGCTGTCCGGGCAACCGTCCCGATAAATACCGCGAATAATTTTCCACCCCGCGACAGGTCCCCGTACTTTCCATCATTTCAATATCAAAATTCACACGTTCCCGCAGACGTTGTTCTTCTATGTATTTCATATTTTCATGAAAGTACGCCAATCGTTCTTTCAGGTCTGTACGAATTTGCGATATCGCCTGCAATACACTGGGCATTGGCGTGGCATAGTGTGTATTTGGATAAATCGCCACCCTGTCTAATTTTTGCAAACGCGCCCCGGTTAATGTATCAAATTCCCAAATTTCTTCGACTTCGTCCCCCCAAAACGATATTTTCCATCCCCTGTCCATTGCATGCGACGGAAATATATCCAGCGTATCACCACGCACACGAAAATCCCCACGTGCAAACGCGGCGTCATTTCTTTTATACTGAATATCGACCAGTGCCCGCATAACATCGCGCATTGACATAACATCCCCAACCCCCAGGACAAATTTCATCCCCGCATATTGTTCAGGCGATCCCATACCATAAATACTGGACACACTGGACACAACGACAACATCACGTTCTTCCAGCATGGCACGTGTCGCGCTGTGACGCATACGGTCCAACTGTTCATTTATAGACGCGTCTTTATCGATATAAGTATCCGTTGTTGGCATATATGCTTCGGGCTGATAATAATCATAATACGACACGAAATATTCCACATGATTTCGCGGAAAAAATGACTTCATTTCCGTATACAGCTGCGCGGCCAGAATTTTATTTGGCGCCATAATCAGTGCCGGCCGCCCTAATTTTGCAATAACATTTGCCATTGTAAATGTTTTACCAGACCCCGTAACCCCCAACAAAACCTGGGATTGTTTTCCTGCATTGACCCCATCGACCAGTTCTGTTATCGCAGTTGGCTGGTCCCCCATGGGTTTATATGAACTTTCAAGATAAAATTCTGCACGTTTCATTTTTTTATTCACAATTCTTAATATAATCCATTATAATAAAAAAGCAAGGGGACGAGAATGGCATTAAAACCCAAATACAAACGTCGAATTTTATGGGCGCTGGCATGTATATTCAGCGTCGTGGTTTTATCCGCCATAATCATTCCACCGATGATAACATTGAATAAATTTCGTCCAATAATTGAAAAATCGATTTATGAACAAATGTCTGTTCCGGCGAAATTAAACGGCGACATTCATTTCAGCCTGATTGGTGGGGCCACAATTGTTGCCCACGATGTTATTGTACCAACGGCACGCATTGGTTCTGTGATGTTATCGATACCATTTCATGATTTTTTTGACATCCAAAATGCCCAGCTAAAAAATGCGGTTATAATATATGATGCGGACATAACGATTGATAAATTATCACCTGTTAACTTTAACCACACAATTGAAATCCACAACAGTAACATTAAGTTTATGGGCCGTGAATTTCACGTTATACGTGCCCAGTTTGCAAACGGCGAATTTCACGGCACGGTTCGAACAGATACGCACAAATACGACGTTGAATTTATTGGCGACACGTTCAGAATAACGAACAAAAACAATGACCTGGAAATAACTGGCCAAATGTTTTCTGACGGGACAATACGGGGCCACATATCGATTGAAACAAACGATATAAATTCCTGGTTTGGGTTCAAATCCCAGCGCACCCCCCAGCCTATAAAATTAACTGCAAACTTTGAATGGGACGGTGGCGCGGGATATAAGCTATCCAACATAAACACCGACCACATATCTGGCAACATTGACGTATCTGCGAATGGCAACAAGACCATTCAATTGGTATCAGATGATATAAATTATGACTTCTCATTTTTAACATCACCTGGCAAATTGATTCATAAAACCAGCCTGAACCTTGATTTCTATGGAAACCTAAAATTCATCAACCACAATTTCCATCACCTGCGAATCCAGGCCATTGGCACCCAGGACAAATTACAAATCAGCAACATTGTCGCCGATGACATTGCAATAACTGGCGGCACGATAACAAAAAACGGTGCCGAAAATTTGATGATAACGATGCCGATTGATGGTGTAAATTCCATGTGCTTGTTTTCTGGAACGCCACAAAAATGGAAATGCACAATGTTTTCATACGGCGACATGTCTGGCAGCATGTCTGTCGATGACGATAAATTTGAAATATCGGTTCAATCTGACACCCCAATGCCATCAGGCGACAAATTCATGAACATGGTAAAACGTCTGGGGACACATGGTCGTATTTCGTTTCAGTTTTCAGACATTGGTGGCACATATGAAATCGATAACACCCAGACACACGCCACATATAATTTTGCAAAAAATAAAACCCTGGAATTTCTGGACACCGACATTCCATTTTTACCCGAATTTATGAAAAGTGACCGCGGTGATTTTTCATGGAAAAACGGCATGGTGACATTCACCCCATACAATGGTAACTGGAAATTATCGACCCACGACAACTACTTTCATCTGACCGGCACCAGTTTCAAGGCCTGGCTGCCAGACATTGATTTACAATCTGTAAACGATTCCGAATACACAATTTCTGGTTTTTACCAAGACGGCAAGATATCAAACCTGACCCTGACAATAAACGGCCACGAATTCATCGGCAGTGCATCTGACAACGACATCACATTACATACACCCGAACTGCATCTGGACGCATTTTTAAACCAGGCATTTATCGACAACTATGCCGAACTTGAATTCCGGACAAACGCCCCATTACTGACATTATTTAACATGCCTGTGAACATTGCACTATCTGCGGAAAACTTAATCTATAATGGCAACGTCTATAAAAACTTTGTTTATTCGTTAAAGCGCGACGCCCAGACATTTTCCATTATGGATTCTGCCCGTGGCAACATGCTGGTAACAATCGAGCGTGACAAAACCGACTATGAAATATTTGCCCAGCTAAATCGTTTTGTAATCAATGGTTGGTTATTATCCACCCAAATGCCATTGAACATACGTGATACAATGATAACAGGACAAATATCACTGACCACATCTGGCCAAATTGCGCATGACATTTATTACAATATGCGTGGCACCCTGGACCTTACGTTTGACACAGGCTATGTATCTGGATTCAACTTTGACAGTTTTTATGCGTCTGCTGAAAACATAACATCATTGAATGCGGAATACGCCCTGTCTAATGCGCTAAGTGGCGGTGAAACCCGATTAAAGCAAATGCATATTATTGGCGATTACGAACACGACAAATTCATAACGACCGAACCAATAACAATATCCATGCGCCACACAGATGGCATTGGTGGCCTTGCGATTACTGACGGATATATGACTGCTGAATTTGATTTGACATTACGTGGCACCGCCCCAACACCTGCCACCATCCAGCTAAGCATTTTACCAGACGGTGGCCGCAATTATTCAGTATCAGACGTTATGCGCCAACTTGATCCTGGCTTTATGCGTGCATTTGTAAAAACACACGACAAATTTTAACACGATTTATTTTGCAAGAATTCATCACGCGACACAACGCGCCCTGCGGCATCGGCATAGTACGTATATCGCCCAGCCCGCACAGAATGATAACCATTTGCATAAAATTTAATTCCCCGTCGCGCCCGCAACAGCACAGAATTTTTTCCTATTAAATCGGCCCTGGCCCCGAACAAACACCGTCCCACATATTGCCAAAAACCATGTGTTACATACGGCGCATACAGCACCCCACCCCGATTTTGCAATCCATCAAAGTTATATCGTTCAAAATGCGTTTTTAATTTACAGGCCTGGTATTTATTCAGTCCCATCAGTTCACACAACTGGTTTATATTTTTATGCATATTATTATCTCTTTGTAATACACATAAAATTATACCCAGCCCACCTGCTTTGCCAACAGGTATATATTCCAATAAAAAACAAATCGCTGAATCTGGTGCCCTAAGCAAGAATCGGAC
>JAFNYG010000058.1 GCA_017383325.1 Alphaproteobacteria bacterium
AAAGTTTATAAACCGCGTACACAGCGTACTTTTTCATTAGAACAGAAAATAGAGATTTTAAAATACGTACAAAAATACAGTCTAACGCACGCCATGCAAACATATAACGTAGAAATCAGCATAATGCAGAGGTGGAATAAGACGTTGCATATATACACCACTAGCGGCCGCAAAGAAAAAACTATGTATTCAAAACACAGTTCACGTACATCAGACGCGCACAAGATGCGGGTTTTGCAGTACGCCAAAATACACGGGCCATCGGCCGCATCGCGCGAATATGGTGTTCCAAAATCGACAATTCAGCTGTGGAACAATCGTTATCATGTGTATGAAATACGCGCATTTCGTAAATTTACGGACAAAAAAAAGCAAGAGATTATTGATTTTGCCCGAACAAGCACCTTGTCAGTGGCCGCACGCAAATACCAGGTTTCTATATATCAAATTCAAGAATGGACCAAGTCGCAAAAACAAAAGTAATTTTAAATCTTGGCACCATACTTTCCGCGATTTATCGGTCTGTATGACAGTGCCTCAGCCAGGTCTGACATTTCAATCTGTTCTGCGCCGCGCAAATCCGCAATCGTTCGGGCCAATCGCTTAATCCGGTTGTACCCGCGTGCAGACATTCCCATTTTTTCGGCGGCTGCATTTAAAAACGCGGTCGGTTCTGTTGTTAACGCGGCAAATCGTTCCAGTTCCGGTCCGTCTAACAGGGCGTTTATCTTGCCCTGTCGTGATATTTGAATGTTTCGTGCAGAAACCACGCGTTCCCGAATTTCTTTGCTGGTTTCGCGTGGTGAATTGTCCTCTGTCATTTCCCATGGTTTGACTGCATCTACATCTACGTGTAAATCGATTCTGTCCAGTAATGGCCCTGATATTTTATTTTGATATGCCTCGGCACATCTGGGGGCGCGCGAACAGGACAGGGCGGCATTCCCCAAATGCCCGCACGGGCACGGATTCATCGCCGCAATTAATTGAAATTGCGCAGGGTATGTCGCATTGCGTCGTGCGCGTGATATCAGTATTCGTCCAGATTCTATTGGTTGGCGCAATATTTCCAGTGTTGCCCGATTAAATTCCGGCAATTCGTCCAGAAACAGTACTCCATTATGTGCCAACGATATTTCCCCCGGCCGTGCATCTGAACCGCCACCCGCCAATGCCACTGGACTGGATGTATGATGCACGCTGCGGAATGGTCGGGTCGACATCAGTCCCCGATTCCCCAGTTCACCTGCAATTGAATATATTGTTGATGTTTCCAGTATTTCATGCGCGGTCATTTCTGGCATAATTGTCGGCAATCTGGATGCTAACATTGTCTTTCCCGATCCTGGCGGTCCGACCATTAACATTGCATGTCCCCCGGCGGCCGCAATTTCCAGTGCGCGTTTTGCCGCCACCTGGCCATGCACGTCTGACATGTCTAATTCTGATTTTTGGTATGATTGTGGCGTTGTTAATTCCGGCACAGGCAGAATCTGGGTCCCCTTGAAATGGGCAATCAATTGCATGACATGAAATGGTGCCAAAATATTTTCATGTCCGGCCCACCGCGCCTGCGTGCCCTGATCGCCCGGGCAAATAATCCCCAGTCCATGTGCGTTTGCCCATACAGATGCCGGCAATACAGCATCAGTCTTGACGATTGCGCCGTTCAGTCCAACTTCGCCCATTATGACATATTTTTCTAATTCCGCCTCTGGCAATATGCCGATTGCGCACAATATTCCACACAGTATCGGCAGATCAAAATGCGAACCGCTTTTTTCAACATCGGCGGGTGATAAGTTAACCGTCAGTCGTTTCGGTGGCAGTGATAAATTCATCGCCCCCAGCACATTGCGAATTCTTTCTGCAGATTCTTTGACTGCGCGATCTGCCAGCCCAATTATATTAAATTCAGGTTTTGACAGCCCTGACGACAGTTGTACCTGGACATCAATAGGTGTCGCATCCATGCCGTTAAATATGATTGATTTCAAAGATATCATACTTTGCATATTATAACTTGAATTAAATTTGCGCAAGTTTTAATATGTCATCCATCAATAAAAGGATTTTATATGATAGCCAAGAATAAAAATGTCGCGCGCGAATGGTTTAACACCATATTTTATGGTGCATTAATTGCAATTATTTTTCGCAGTTTTTTGCTGGAACCGTTTAATATTCCATCTGGGTCTATGATACCGACATTGCATGTTGGTGATCATATTTTTGTTGAAAAATGGGCATACGGATATTCGCGTTATTCATTTCCATTTGGTTCATGGAAGATGTGGGATGGTCGCTTTTGGGCAACCGAACCAAATATTGGTGACGTGATTGTATTCCGCAATCCTATTAACAAACACCAAGATTATGTCAAACGCCTGATTGGTACGCCCGGTGATAAAATTCAGATGATTGACGGTCGTCTGTATATCAATGGCACGATGGTTCCGCGTGAAAATCCGCGTCCATACATTGTCGCCACGTTGCCAAAGTCTATGCGTTCGGTTGGTTATTACCACGATAACATGTCGATTAAGGGGAATAAGATATGGATTGACAATAAACCTGCAGAATTTAATTATACCATTGAATATAAACCCGACAGTTTTTGCCAGGCGTACAATGGCGCATGTGGTGTGTTTGATGCGACAGAATATACAGAAACCCTGCCTAATGGTGTTTCTCACAGTATAATTGAAATGGCAGATAACGCCTATTTTGACAATACGTCTGAATTTACGGTTCCAGAAAATCATTATTTCTTTATGGGCGACAATCGTGACAACAGCGGTGACAGTCGTGGTGATGTTGGCTTTGTGCCGCGCGATAATGTTTTGGGCAGTGTATGGTTCATATGGTATTCTCATAACTACTATGCGCCGATGTTGGCGTTATGGACATGGGGCAACAAGATGCGCTGGGACAGATTTGGCATGGGGATAGACTGATATGAAAGAATTAAATTACGAATTTAAAAACAAATCGTTACTAAAATTGGCGCTGACGCAAAGTGGTGTTAATTCGACACACAACAACGAACGTTTAGAATTTATCGGCGATCGTGTTTTGGGCCTGTCTGTTGCGGATTTGTTAATGGACATGTATCCCTGTGAAACCGAAGGGGAATTGGCGCGTCGTCATGCATTGCTTGTATCCACTGATACATTGGGTGACGTTGCGCGTCGTCTTGGCATTGATAAAATTGTACGCCACGGTCATATGACTGCGGGCCGTACTAAGCATATGTTGGCCAACACGATGGAGGCTATATTTGGCGCCATCTATATTGACGGCGGGTTTCCCGCGGCACACGATGTTATTGTTGGCATTTGGCATGAATTGGCGGCGCATTACGTTGTTGCCCCAAAAGATGCCAAAACCGCCTTGCAAGAATTGGTCCAGCAACACTCTGGCGGCGCGTTGCCGGTTTACGAATATCTTGAAACGACCGGCGCGCCACACAGTCCGACATTTAACGTGCGCGTATCTGCGATGGGCACATCTGCGGTTGCGTCTGGTTCGTCTAAGAAAGCGGCCAGCACATCTGCTGCGACCGAATTGTTAAAAATTCTTGCAAAATCGCCCCAGGGGAATTAGAATGCAACGTATTAAGATATAAGGGTAAGAAATGTTTTCAATTTTATTGGTTTTATTGATTGTTGTCGCTGTTATGATGATTGGACTAATTTTATTACAAAAATCCGAAGGGTCTGGCATGTCTGGTTCATCTGCGGCATCTATGTTTGGTGGTGCATTGACTGGCGCGGCGGCGGGAAATTTTTTAACACGTGCGACGGCGTGGTTGGCAACTATCTTCTTTGTATTGTGCGCTGCGCTGGCATTGGTTGCGTCAAAATCAGATATGGCTGCCCCACAAAGTGATTTACGCAATGAAATCGTGCACCAGGAAAATTCTGTGCCATCGGCACCTGTGGAAACACCTGTTTCAGAATAACGACAATTTTCCGGCATTGGCAACAATGCCGGATTTTTTTATCCACAATGTGGCTCAATCATTGGGATAAATGTGGCGACATCAAAATTTGATGTCGCCAAGCAATACCTGGAACAATTGATGGCGATGATTCAATAATCACTAATTACGCTGAAAATAAAACTTACATCCATCCAAATAAACATATATAGAATATGGATTGGGTGCATAAAATTTATCTGTTGTGTCTGTATCTTTTCTTACCAGAATTTCTTGAGCGTTTTCATCAACATCAAAATCGCCGATGGTAATGTTTGCAGCATTGATTTCAACAGCAGTATTTTCATAATAACTTTGCGCCATCCAATCGCAATCTGCGGTTATATATCCGGCATATTCAAATCGGTCAAAAGACCATTTGCCACAGAACTCACAAGATTTGCTGTCTGTAGAGCTACATCCAATCAAAAACATACAAAATAAAATAATCTTTTTCATTCAACACAGTATAAATGATATAGTTATAAAAATCAATATATACCACGTTTATACAAGTTCCATTCATTTTGTCTGCGGTTAATTAAACCATTTGATACTTTCCCCTGGGTGCGATTCCATGCTTTCCATGCGGATTCCAAATCCGAATAAACAGAGCTATGAAAATCTGGATTGTTTATATATTTCACAACCGTAGAATTTTTGAAACCACTTGTCCCAATATTATACGCCAAAGATACAAGAGCATCATATTGGGTTTGCGACATTCGTGCTGTAATATTGTCTTGTACAACACGTTCTGCCGTGGCTATATCAGAACGTAATAATGCAATCGCCTGCTGTTCTGTGATTCCGTTTGTAAAATCTTCACCTGGCTTTACCAGATGTCCATAACCAATTGTTGCGCCTTTTGGCAAAGGCTCGTTCGGATTTACTGGTTTTTTCGTAGCATCATCATATATAACATGATTGCCCAGCTTGTCTAACACTCTATCTTCTTTGCCTTTCAACCATTC
>JAFNYG010000059.1 GCA_017383325.1 Alphaproteobacteria bacterium
CCGTGCAGGCAATTGCGGGCATGGTCTGGCTTGCAACCTGACCAACGCTTTCGCCCGTTATCATTGCACCTGCTCGTTCCCTTGCGGAAATCTTCTGTGCAACTCTCATCATCATTCTTCTCATGATAACGGTGAAGATATCTTCGGGGCAGTTATCCTTGATAAGCTCCTGTGTTTCCGTAAAAGGAACAACCCAGAGAGCGATTCTGCCCGAATATTTGCTGACCTGCTTGAGAAGCGAATGAACTTTCTGCTCTGCTCTTTCGCTTGTATAAGGCGGTGTGTATTATCTTTGCGGATGATTTCTACATTTGATTTTTTTATTGTTTCTAAAATAGTTTTCTTTAAAATTTCATTCATTTTTTTCACCATTATGTTAAGATTTCGTGTTATCTTAAACCCAAAATATCGATTTGTCAACTTGTTTTGTGAGATATATTGAAAACGTAGTGCAATTTGTATAATATTTATTGTGTCCAAATATGTAAATAAATACAAAGGGGATAAAAATGAATTTAAAATTAACATCTGTTATTATTGGTGCATTGTTGCCACTGTCTGTTTATGCGGCCGCGCCACACGTCGGTTTTTATCAGACGATTGATGATGAAACTAATTTACCAAAATCGATTGTTGCATTGTACGAATATACAGATGGTGCCGAAACAAACGTTGGTGGTCGCGTTGTTGCGCTGTATGGCACAGACGGTGCAATTACTGAAACATTATCGAATCCAACCCGCATCGCAGATAATGTCAAAGACAGCCCAAAAATGGTTGGTCTGGATATAATATGGGATATGCAATGGGACGAATCCGACCAAGAATACAGCGGCGGAAAAATCATGGACCCAAAAACAGGTAAAGTGTACACCAGTGTCATGTGGCAGGATATCCCTGCTCAATTAAATGTGCGTGGTAAAATCGGGCCATTTGGTCGCACCCAGAAATGGAATGTGCTGGACGAAAACGAATTGCCTGCCGATTTACAGAACCTGGATACCGGCACATGGCAACCGCTGATTCATAAATAAAAATCCCCCAATTGGGGGATTTTTTTAGTTCTTGCGTGGGTATTTAACCGCCGCCTGTGCCGCTGCCAAACGTGCGATTGGCACGCGGAACGGTGAACAAGATACCGAGTTAAATCCGCACTGGTGGAAGAATGCGATTGATTCTGGATCTCCACCGTGTTCGCCACAAACACCCAGGTGGATATGCTCCCCCTTAGTATCACGGGCTTTCTTAACCGCATCTTTGATTAACAAACCGACGCCCAATTGGTCAACAGACGCAAATGGGTCTGCGACATATACACCACGTGCACGATATTCGTCCAAGATTTTGGCCGTGTCATCACGTGACATACCCAACGTTGTCTGGGTCAGGTCGTTTGTCCCAAATTCAAAGAATTCGCAAGATTCTGCAATTTCATTTGCCAAAACCGCTGCACGTGGCAATTCAATCATTGAACCGACTGTGTATTCAACAGATTCGCCCGTTTCTGCAAACAGTGAATTCGCGGTTGCATCAATTACAGCCTTGACAATATCGACTTCCTTCTTGGAACCAACCAATGGGACTTCGATTTCTGGGAATACACGAACGCCTGCCTTTTTAACTTCCAATGCCGCAGACAAAATTGCGCGTGTCTGCATTTCGCAGATTTCTGGATATGTGATTGCCAAACGGCACCCACGATGACCCAACATTGGGTTCTGTTCGTGCAGTTGTTCTGCGCGCTGTTTAATGAATTCAACAGACTTGCCGATATGTGCAGCCAATTCTTCGATTTCTGCATCTGTATGTGGCAAGAATTCATGTAGTGGCGGGTCAATCAAACGAACTGTGACCGGCAGACCATCCATAATTTTGAACAGTTCAACAAAGTCCGCCTTTTGATATGGCAACAATTTGGCCAGCGCTGCGCGACGACCCGCTTCGTCTTCGGCCAGAATCATCTCTCTCATATCCTGGATACGGCTTGGGTCAAAGAACATATGTTCTGTACGTGCCAAACCAATACCTTCGGCGCCAAAGTCACGTGCTTGTTTTGCATCTTTTGGTGTTTCGGCGTTTGCCTTGACTGTCAATGTTTTGATTTGGTCAACCCATTCCATCAACGTGCCAAAGTTACCTGTTAATTCAACGGATACTGTTGGGATTTTTCCTTCGATAATCTGACCCTTGGCCCCGTCGATTGAAATCCAGTCGCCTTCGTTGATAACAACGCCAGATGTTGTTTTCAGTGTTTTGGATTCATAATCAATTTTGATATCAGGTGAACCAGATACGCATGGTGTACCCATTCCGCGTGCAACCACCGCCGCGTGTGATGTCATGCCGCCACGTGCAGTGATAACGCCTTGGGCTGCGTTCATACCCGCAATATCTTCTGGGGATGTTTCGATACGGATTAACATCACCTTTTTACCTTCGGATGCCCATTTTTCCGCATCTTCAGCATTAAATACAGCCTGACCAACAGCGGCGCCTGGTGATGCAGGCAAACCTGTTGCGATAACTTTCTTTTCTGCCTTTGGGTCCAACATTGGATGCAACAAGTGATCCAGCTGGTCCGCACCAACGCGCAGGATGGCTTCTTCTTTGGTCAACAATCCTTCTTCGACCATTTCTACGGCCATGCGAACGGCGGCGGCGGCTGTGCGTTTACCGTTACGGCATTGCAGCATCCACAGTTTTCCGTGTTCGATTGTAAATTCCATGTCCTGCATGTCTTTGTAATGTTTTTCCAGTTTTTCGCGAACATCACACAGTTCTTTATAAACTGCTGGCATCGCTTCTTCCAGTGACAGGCGACCTGAATCATCCTTGCTCATAGGCTGTGGTGTACGAATACCGGCCACAACGTCTTCGCCCTGGGCATTAATCAGATATTCACCATAGTATTTATTTTCACCTGTGGCTGGATCACGGCTGAAACATACACCTGTTGCAGAATCGTCACCAGAATTTCCGAATACCATTGCCTGGACATTAACTGCGGTACCCCAATCGGCTGGGATATTATTTAATTTACGATATGT
Organism: Alphaproteobacteria bacterium; assembly: GCA_017383325.1. The sequence goes on from JAFNYG010000059.1 coordinate 3,048, forward strand.
GATGGCCTTTTTGCTCATCCAAGAACCGAATACTGCCCCAATACCCATTTCCAATTGTTTCCATGGATCCTGTGGGAATACTTTACCGATTTTAACACCGATTTCTTTGAACTTTTCAACCAGTTCTTTTAAATCATCGGCTGTCAATTCTGTATCCAGTTTATAACCCTTATCTTCCTTCATGCGTTCCAGTGTATGTTCGAACAGGTCAATGTCTGCGCCCATAACAACTTCGCTGAACATCATGATAAATCGACGATATGAATCGTATGCAAAGCGTTCATTACCTGAAATTTTCGCCAATGCTTTTACTGTATCGTCATTCAAACCTAAATTCAAAACTGTGTCCATCATGCCCGGCATAGAAACGCGTGCGCCTGAACGTACAGACACCAACAATGGATTTTCCAGATCTGCAAATTTTTTGCCCATAATTGATTCAACGTGTGCGATACCCTTGTGTACCTGGTCCATCAAATTAGCGGGATATGTTTGATTGTTTTCATAGTAATATGTACAAACGTCAGTTGTGACTGTAAAACCTGCTGGAACAGGCAATCCAACCAAGTTCATTTCTGCCAAATTTGCACCTTTACCACCCAGCAGATTTTTCATATCTGCCTGACCTTCGGCCTGGCCATTACCAAAGGTATATACCCATTTATTACTCATGGTTTCTCCTTGTCGTTTAATTAAAAATGCCCACCGATTGTGGGGCATGAAACACCTAATTGCAAGAAAAAAATCGGCACAAATACCGATTTTTTTACATTGTGCACGCACACGCAATTGAAAACAGTTTAGACAATTCAGAATCAGACCGCGAATTAACAATTATTGGTGCGCGTGCACCGACAATTACCCCACCGAATATCCAGTCGCCAAATTGTATCATTGCCTTGATGGTGTTGTTGCCGGCCTCGATATTATGAAACAGCAATATATCTGCGTCACCATGGATTGGGCCGTTGTATTGCTTAGCTGTGGCTGCCTGTGGCGAAATCGCAATATCCATTGCAATCGGGCCCGAGATTATGCAGTTTTTTATTTCGCCGCGCTCACCCATTTCCCGCAGTGTCACCGCATCAACCGTTGCCTGCATCGCCGGGTTCAATGTTTCAACCGCGCACAGTGGCGCAACGCGTGGGCACGCCACCCCCATGTGATTGGCGAACGATACCGCGTTTTTCACCAAACCTATTTTTTTATCTAAATCTGGATACATCACCATCGCGATATCGGTTAAAAACAGTTGTCGATTTTGTGATTGTGAATATAATACCGATACATGTGATAATATCCCATCCCCACGAATACCCGTTTCGCGATTCAGTACCGCGCGCAGAATATCTGCGGTATGAATTTGTCCCTTCATCAAAATGTCTGCGTGTCCATCGCGTACCAGTGATACTGCCATTGCTGCCGCAGACAATTCATCATCGCAATGAACGATTTCAAAATGTGATATATCCAGATTGTTTTTGTGTGCCACATTCTTGATATCATCTGCGTTTCCGCACAAAATTGCCTGTGCAAATCCCATTTCGTATGCCGTCACCAATGATCGTAATGCGTGCGCATCTGTTGCCGCCGCCAATGCCACTGTGCGCATACGTTCGGGACGCATCGCATCCAGTCGCATTTGAAATTCATGTGTCATAATTATTACCCCAGTTTATTATCAGATCCCATGATGTCGCGAATTTCATCCAGACAAATTTGTGTCATGGTGATGCGCGCATTGTTTAAAAAATCGCGTGGATTAAAGTTTTCTGGTTTTTCGGCCAGTGTTCGACGTGTTGCCGCCATAAATCCCAGTCGTAAATCGCTGTCTACATTAATTTTGCAAACGTTCATTTTTGTTGCTTGTCTTAATTGCTTCTTATCGATGCCGCGTGCACCTGATATTTTCCCGCCAAATTCATTAATTGTTGTCACCAGTTTTTGTGGAATATTTGATGCGCCGTGCAGAACCAATGGAAAACCCGGTAATCGCAAAGCAACATCTGCCAAAATATCAAATCTTAGTTCTTCGTCATCCCGGCGACGCTTGTACGCGCCATGGCTGGTTCCAATTGCGATTGCCAGTGAATCAATCCCTGTTGCATTAACAAATTTTTCAACGTCCGCAGGATTTGTATAGCTGGATTTTTCGCTGAACGTATTTTCATCTTCGATACCCGCCAGCACCCCCAGTTCTGCTTCGACAGAAACGTTGTTTTTGTGTGCGTGTTCCACAACCTGCCTTGTTAATTTTACGTTTTCATCAAAGCTCATTTTACTGGCGTCGATCATAACGGACGAAAATCCCATTTCTATTGCATGAATGCATGAATCCAGACTGCCACCATGATCCAGGTGCAGCGCAACCTTGTCATCTGGTGTGATTTTTGCACCACGAATCAGGCCCATCAGCATGTCTGGGCCCATGTATTTCAATGCGGATTCAGATACCGCTAAAATTACCGGGCTGCGTGCGATGTTTGCAGCATTTAAAATTGCCGTCATTGTTTCCATATTGTAAAAATTGAATGCAGGCACCGCATAATTTCGTTTTATTGCGTCTGCAAACATGTCTTTGGTGTTTACCAGTCCCATTTCATCGTATCTCATACTTAATATCCTTGGTTTGGGACAATTATATCATAATTACAATGGAAAAGTAGGGTTTTTATCGGTTTTGGTTGACTGTGCTGTTATTTGTGTCACAATTATCACGAATCGGGGGCTGGACAGAGATATCGGTTTTTTACACAAAGGGTAAAAAAATGAGAAATGCTTTATTCGCGATATTTGGCTTGTTGGTTTTGTCGGGCTGTTCGTCCTATTATGATTATTACAAGGGTGGCGTTCGCTATACCCAAGATGGTGATGATTGTGTATTCTATTCCGCGGAACGTGGTCGTCGCTATTCCGAAGATATTCGTTCTTTGGACTTGGATAAAAAGATTGTATATCGCAACACCAGCTGTCGTGACCTGTATTTGCGCGATAATTTTGGCACGCCCCAGCGTACAGAACGCGTGGTTCTGGCGCCTGCTGTGAAAAAAGAATGCGGTTGCGCAAAAAAGTGCACGAAAAAGAAATACGTTATCGTAAAATAAAAATCCGCCAATTGGCGGATTTTTTATCGTGCGGGCGCAATGCGTATTTCGACCCGTCTGTTTGTCAGGCGGCCAATATCATCTTGGCCTGCGATTGGTCGTGTGGCACCACGTCCAACAATGAACATGCGTGTGGTGTTTATTCCATGCTGGCTCAGATACACGCCGACGCGTTGTGCCATATCTTGTGATAATACCTGTGACGCATTTGTGTCGCGCATGGCATCTGTATATCCGGCAATTTCCAAAAATGTTGCGTTATACTTTTTTAATATTTTTGCAATTGTGTTCAATGTGTCTGCACCTGTTGCAGATATTTCCGCCACGTTCAGTTCCATAATCGCGTCGCGCACCAAAATCACAACAACATCTGTGCCGGCGCGCTGGACAGAAATTCCAGGTTTGCGCAATGCGTCATACATTGCGTATTCCAGTTCAGACATATATTGTGTTGCGATTGCATTATCATTTTCGATTTTATTTCCATAATCCATCGCGTTTGACTTGTGTGTTGCGTCGCCTATTAACACGCCACCCGCCCCCAAGTATACAGGGCGTTTTGCAACACGGCTTATTTCTGTCATGTCTGTAAAGCTGGCGCCATTTAAATACGATGACCATGTTTGTCTGCTGGGGGTGCGGTATGGTGTGCATGCACCCAACCCAGCGGTTATTAACATTGCCAAAATAATTTTCTTTGTGTGCATTTATTCCACTATGAATGAAATCTGATTTGTATCCGAACTGAAACAATTATCTGTCACCCCTGTTTCGAATCCGTTTACCAAAATTGCGGTCGCCCATTTTGGTTTTGAAGCTACAAAATAATCGCATTCACCAGTTGTCAAATCGACCAGGTTTATCGCAAATGATTTTCCATCTGCGCTGCTGGCGACCGACCATTCGTCGCCGCCGATTGGCGCTTTCTCAGACTGCAGTGCGCCGGCCTTAATCAGGTATTCCACAGACACCCCTTCGTATGTGCCACGCATTTCCAACAGCATTTTTGTGTTCTGCGCAATCTGTTCCAGTTCTGCGACTGCGATTGTGCGTGCCTGATTTTTGCGCAACATATTATAGACCCCCAGTGCCGATACGGTCATCAAACCTGCAATTGCCATAACGCCAATAACTTCTATCAAAGAACGTCCTGATTGTTGTTGCATTATTTTACTCCTATTATTTCTGCGTCTGCAAACAAGTCCATGGCGCTGGCAACCAGCGGGTCCGCAACCAGTTCTTCGTGCTGTTGCTCATTCATTGTATGTGTGTTTACAGATTCCAAAACGCGTTCCAGGTGCCACTGTTTGCCTGTTTTATCATTCAGCCATGTTGCCAATTTGTGTGCAAAATCAGCATCCCCCTTGCGGTCAAAGTATTTAATTTTACCATCGGTAAATTCAGCCACTTCGATATTATTGCTGTAATAAGAATACAGTAAAATTTCCTTGGTTTCTTGCAGTGTGCGCACCAATTCATTTGTTGTTGTTATTGTGATGGCGTGCGTTTTTTGTGGCGTGTCGGATGTAATGTTTCCTGCCTGTTGGGCCATACGATCTGCAAAAATATTTTTTACATCACGCACACGATTTGCAGATTCTTGCTGTTTAATAATTTCTGGCACTGACGGCATATCTGCAATATGCATCATACGAACGACCAGCATATCAAAACATTGTTTTTGGTTTGCCGCGGCCTGCATTTCGGGCACAGCCGCCACCATAACCTGCCATATGCGTGAAAGGGTGTTCAGTGTGACGCGTCCATTTAAATTTTGTATTTGTTCGCGTTGATCGGCGGTATATGGTGAATTCGTTACGTCACCTGCATGCAACGCCGGATGCATACGTGTTGCCCAGTGCGTCCATTCCATCATGTCGGTCAACAGCATAGATAAATCTGCGCCATTGTTATATATCGCATCCACTTTTTCCAGTGCCGCCGCTGTATCCCCAGATAACAGCGTTTTCATAAAATCAACAACAACAACACGATCCGCGCGTTTCAGCATATCCAGCACCGCCGCTTCGTCTACATGTCCGCCGGTTTGTGCGATTGCCTGATCCAACAGTGACAGCCCATCACGCACAGAACCGTCCGCGGCACGTGCCAACAATTCGTTTGCGCCATCGCTCAGCTCGATTTTTTCTTGTTCTGCAATCCATGCAAAATGTTTTTTCAGTGTATCAACCGGTACGCGCACCAAATCAAACCGTTGACAGCGCGATAAAATTGTGACCGGAACCTTTCTGATTTCTGTTGTTGCCAAAATAAATATTACATGTGCCGGTGGTTCTTCCAGTGTTTTTAACAGCGCGTTAAATGCAGACGTAGACAGCATATGAACTTCGTCGATAATGTAAACGCGATATCGTCCATTTGTTGGTCGATACTGTGCGCCGTCCAAGATGTCGCGCATATTATCGACGCCTGTATGTGACGCCGCGTCGATTTCCATCACGTCAATATGTTGTCCTGCTGCAATCGCGCGACAGTTTTCGCATGTTCCACATGGTTCTGCGGTCGCCCGATCCGTCGACAGGCAATTTAACGCCTTGGCCAAGATTCGTGCAGTACTGGTTTTTCCGGTTCCACGAATTCCTGTGAAAATATATGCATGCGCAATACGCGACGTATTAATTGCCGTCGTCAGTGTTTTTACCAATACGTCCTGTCCAATAAGGGATTTGAAATCCTGGCTGCGATATTTGCGTGCCAAAACGGTATAGCTGTTGTCCATTCGTCTGTCTTCCTTTTGTCCCACCCAGCATAGCAAACCGACATCAAATTTCAACAAATAAAACGCGCCATTTGGCGCGACAATTGAATTTTATAAATTTGTGATAAAATCTGGGAACGGTGATTCTTCTTCGTCGTTTGATTCGGCGGCCTCTGTCACCTGTTCTTCGGCGGCGACTTTTTCTTTTGGGTCGCGTGTTGAATCGATTTTTCCCTGTTCTGTGTTGACCATTCTGCCATAGTGTTCAGCCGTCTGTAACAGGCGTTCGCGTTCAATTTCGTCGGCGGTCTGACGTGCTTGGTCTATGTACTGTTTGCGTTTTTGGCGCCATTTATGACAGCGTTGAATCATCTGTCCGACATTGGATTGGTTTTTTTTATTTTGCATATCTTATCTTTTTAAATCAGGAAATACCTTAACTAATAACAACAAACCATATGCTGTTATATCTTACACAATAAATGATAAATCAACTTAAAAGCGATTGCAATAATTTTTTTCTGTTGCTATGCTGTTATTCATAGGAGGGGGCATTACCTTGCATTCACAGCGCGGAAATTTTTTACTTCAAGCGCTATTGGCTTTGGGGCTGATTTTTGCGTTTATACCATTTATGTCGCGGCATATTGCAGGGCGCGACACTGACGCGCGCATGTATTCTGCCACGCGCCAGGTTGATATTGCCCAGACGGCTGCGCGCATATTTATTCGTGAAAATGCGCGTGATATACCATATGAAACGACGGTTGTTTCTGGTGATGATTTTGTTGATTTGTTGGAACCGTATGGGTTGCCATTGGGTTTTGTGCCGCGCACTGCGCTGGGGCAGGATATTGCCCTGGTTTTGCACAAAACGCCATCTGCGGTATCTGCGTATTTGCAACTGTCAGGTGGGAATTTATCTGGGGTTCAGCGTGCGGAACTGGTTCGCAGAATTGGTTTTTATGCGGCGGATGCTGATGATGCAATAAATGTTGGGATTGAATTGTCTGATATATATTCTGACGTTGTGCGCAGAAATGAACCCAACCTGGATGCCAGTGGTTTTTTGTCAGATTTAGATATGGGGGGCTTTGTTCTGGATGACGCGGGTAATTTGTTTTCTGTCCGCGGTGAATTTGACAGTGCCCAGTTTGACACGTTATCTGTTTCTGGGGTTGAATCTGGTAAAAAGATGCGAAATGACATAAAAAATATATCCACATCTAAGGCTGTATTTCAAAGCAAAACTGGTGGTTCTGCATTAACACTGACCCGCGGCACATTGTACGCAGATTCTGTTGATGTAAAAACGATATCTATGTTCGGTGATGCTGGAAATTTTACAGTTACTGATACCTCTGTGTACGAATTGTCAATGACGGCTGGACGTACTGCATTTACTGGTGGTGGGCAATGGGATGTTCGTGGTAATGTTGTGACCAGTAATATCAATTTTACCGCTGAACGTTTAGATATATCGTCACACTTGAACACGACGCGTGGTCAGGATGTTTTTATAGATTCCGATACATTGACATACAATAATAAATCGGGGATAGAGGTTGGAACCTTGTACGCGTCGAATGTCACATTACGTGACCAAACGTCCAGTGCCCTGAACGATGGCGCATCGGGCACGGTTATTATTGATATTCGACCTGGGGGGACAACCATGTTGCCTGATGTGTGGGTATCAAATATAAACAATGATGCATTTCAAATTATTTCAGACCCTGCATCAGACGATGGTGATTTGGTTGATTGCAAATCGATAATTTCAGAATATGATGGCGTTTATAATAAACAGTCTTTGTCGCAGTATTTGATATGCCAGTATGTGTATTGGCAGCGTCTGGAAAAACGTATAGATATTAAATCGTGTTTAATGGCAGGTCGCAGTGATTGTATCTAGGATAAAAGTTTTTAATAATCAAAATCGTGGTGCCAGTATCATCGAAGTGTTACTGTCCATGGCAATCATTGCCATGGCGACTCCGTTTGTGTACAAACAGATTGCGCAAACTAATCATACCATTCATGATATCGCCATCGCGAAACGTATAATGTCCACACGTGACGGCGCATTGAATTTTGTGCGCATGAACCAGGATAAATGGCCCGATAATGCCCAAATCAGACTGGATGAATCTGAATTGGATTCCATATCGCCGGACGCCGCCGCAGGTTTGATTGACAAGTATTCGGTTAACGGTGCGTCTATAACGGATGTCTATCTTGCGTTTGAATTGGCTGATACAGAAATGCGCACAAACAAAATCGCGCGTCACATTGGTGGTGATGCGGCGGTTGTCGGGTCTGATTCTGTGGCCTATGGTAATACGTGGGCGGTTGCGGCGCCTGATTTTATGCCTGGTGATTTGATATATCGTATTTCGCGCGATGTTGCGGGCGTTGATACGTCGCGTTATCTGCATCGTGCAACATCTGGTTCTGATGGTTTAAATATGATGCAGCGTGATTTAAATATGGCGCATCACAATGTATACAATGTTGCGACGGTGTATGGAAAATCTGCGCGTATAAAAAATGCACGCACTGCATTTGTTGACACAGACAATCTGGAATCGAATACGGCGTATTTTTCATCCGGTGCAAACTTTGACGGTGCGGACGTGTCGATTGGAAACCTGCGTGTGTCTGGTGATATGTCTGGTTTCAGAAATGTTCTTGCGGACAACATCAACGGCAATAAATTTACAACATCCGGTCGTCTAATAACAGACCGTGCGACGGTATCCGGTTCTATAAATGTGTCTGGCGATTTTGTTTTAAAATCCGACAGTTCGCGCACAATAGATGACTTTACCGGTATTACTGCGAATTCTGTTGCTGTTCCGTATGTTTCTGCCGAAGAGATGATTTTTCTTGAAAACTTTGGCCTGACGATATCGGGCGAATTATTGATGTCTACGACCCCCCCGTTAAAGATTGGCAATTGGGTGTTTCAGTCGACCCGTCCGCCGGAATTTTCGCGTTTTAATTTATCGCGTGCTGAACTGCCGACTGCGCCATCGCGTAACGCGTTTTCACCATTGGTTCGCAGTGGTTGGCGAAAAACAAGCTATGCAAATATTTCAACCGTGGAACAATAAAATAAATGAAAATCAAACCTGGCATTTTTTCAGTTCATAATAATTCACGCGGCAGCATGTTAATAGAGTTGTTGTTAACCGTGGCCCTGGCGGTTTTGGTAATACCGTTTGTTTTCCGGTACCAGCAAAACGCCATCATTCGTGCACAAAACATTGCGATAACAAATAATATGACGGAAATTCAGGTTGCGCTGGAACGATATATTATTGCAAATCGTACTGATTTATTGCGAACGGTTGGGCGCAATATTACGCGTTTGGAAATGTCTGAATTGATTCCGTTTGGTTTACCGCAATCCGTTTTGGATTCTGGCGCGGACAAGTATCAGTTGCGAATATTGAAATCCAGTGATTCTGCCGGCCAGTCCACATTACAGGGTGTTGTCGTTCGCTCGGCTGATGATATTACCCCATTGCGAACGCGTGAAATTGTAAATTTATCTGGTGGTTCTATGGGGTTTGTTGACGGTACGCATGCCTATGGCACATTTGGTGCATGGCACACAGATACTGTTGATATGGGGATTGACATTGATGATGGAATTATTGAAACGACCCCGGTAAATCGCGATGGTGCACTGTACCTGTGGCGTGTCCCATCTGACAGCCCAGATGATGCAAAGATGATGTCCGCATTAAATTTGGGTGGGCATGATATCAAGAATTCATCATTTGTAAATGCGGACTATGCAGAATTTAACGATGGCTTATCCGCGGCCCAGGTTGTGTCTGATAATTTGATATTTGACAATCGCACGACGATTGATGGTGCTTTTTTTACGGATTCTGGGGTTGTGGCTGGGATTCTGTCATCGGATGCCAAGAATATGGAAATTTCCGGCCGTCTGTCACTGGCGGATACGGGGAAAATGTCGTCGCTAACAACACAAAATCTGTGGGTTACAAATCTGACATTATCTGGTCTGTCGGTCGACGCAGACGATGATTTGGCGTTATTAAAAATAAACCAATCTTTGGACATGACCTATGGCCGTATTGAGGCATTGTTTGTATCTGTCGGCTTTGCGGGTTCTATGACACCGCGCTTGGTTGTCTATGACAGGATAGAAGATTCCATTGATTCGCGTTATTTTTGGGATGTTGGTTCCAAAACGGCCCAGTTTTCAGACGCCTTGTTCATAGAATTGAATCGAATGGCGACCCTTGCGACATATTACGAAGGTGATTCTGCAACAGAATCTGGGCAAATATTTGGCGCGGTATCTGCGAACAAAAATGCAACTGTGTCAGAATATATGAACGCGATATCAGAAATCCAGCGTCGTGTTTCTGCGAAATATCGCCTGTTGAATTTAGATTAAAATATGGTATAAATACGAACATGAAAATTAAATGTGATTTTTGTAAAACCGAATACAATGTTGATGGCGTTGCGTCATCGCCGGTAAAGTGTGCGATATGTGGTCATACATGGACGGTTGCATCTGTCCCGCGCAAGAATACGTGGCTGATGTTTTTTGCGTCTGTTTGTGCATTGCTGTCTGCGATAATCTTTACGGTCGCCATTATCACCCAGCACCAGGCCCGGCACGCCGCGCGTGGTCCATTGGTTGCGGAAATTATAAATCTGGAAACGACGACTGACGAAACGGGGGTGTCCCATGTTGTTGTAAATGGTGCGATAACGAATGTATCTGATTCTATTTACGGTGTACCTGATTTGTATATTGTGTCGACTGATGAATCTGGTCGCATTTTGGCCAAGCAGAAATTCATGCCATCTGCGACATTACTGGATTCTGGTGCGACCGTGAATTTCAGTCATATATTGGCACCGCAACCTGCGGGTGTGAAAAAGATATCTGCACATCTGGCGGAAATACAAATGCCTGAACCTGATGGGGGCAATAAATGAAGAAAATAATATCTGCGTTATTTGCATTATGTGTCATGCCGGCCATTGCGGCATCTGCGCCCCAGCCACAACCACGTGTCAGCATTTTTTCCACCAGCACTGATTGGCAGGCTGTGACCGGTCTGACCCTGAATGAGTATACCGGAAAATTTATATCGGACAAGAAATTGGTTGGCCGTGGCCTGGTCTTGTATTATCTGGATAGTTTTCCGTGTTATGGTTTGGGTTTTGGTGTTCGTGTTTGGGTTGGCCCCGACGGCGATACGGACAATGACCTGGCGATTGCGTGTGTTGCAGCCCCGACAGAAATTCGGTTTGCGTATCGCAACGCCACCCGCGACGCAGACCAGGCGACAACCACCGGTATTTTAACATGTCCCGTATCGGAACGTGGTCGTGATTTGACAATTGATTTATCTGATTGTATTGTTGGTCCAGATTGGGATGAATATAAATAGGTTTTATTATGAACGACGTTCGTGAATTTGTGGTGTCTGAAACAGACGAATTGGTGCGCCTGGATAAATATTTGTCTGGGCAAATGCCTGAATTTTCACGCAGTGAAATCCAGCGTTTCTCCGTCCGCCGCCCCGATGGCAGCGTGCCAAAGTTTTCTGAAAAAATCCGCGTTGGCGATGTGTTTGTTGTTGCGGTGCCTGCGCCGAAAACAGATATTGCAACCGATAACATATCATCGGATTTTGAATTGGAAATTTTATTCGAAGACGACGATATTATTGTTGTCAATAAACCGCGTGGTGTTGTGATGTATCCGTCTGCGGGGAACAAGACCGGCACATTGGTTCAAAACATTTTGGCGCATACACATTTGTCCGCGCTGGGCGGCGTGACACGTCCAGGGGTTGTTCACCGTCTGGACAAGGATACCAGTGGCGTCATGGTTTTTGCAAAATCAGATGCGGCGTTTCGTGAATTGGTCAAAATGTTCAGTGAACACAATCTGACACGCAAATATGTTGCATTTGTTTGGGGGATTCCGAATTGGGAATCTGCGGATATTACGGGCAATATCGCGCGTTCGTCGCGCAACCGTCAAAAGATGACGATGGTAAAAACCGGGGGCAAACCATCACATACCGAGGTTTCGGTTATAAACGCCTGGTCGCGCGCCCATATATCCCAGATGCGTTGTACATTGTTTACCGGTCGCACGCACCAGATACGTCTGCATTTATCTGCGCATGGTTTTCCGGTATTGTGTGATCCGGTCTATGGTCGTGGCGCATCGCGCCTGGGGTCGGTTCGTGATGCGGATTTGCTGGAATTTTTAAAGACCCACGATGGTCAAATGTTGCATGCAGAGGTGTTGGAATTCACGCACCCAACGACGGGCGAACAAATGCGTTTCAAGACGCGCCTGCCGGCCGACATGATGGAATTGAAATATATCCTGGAATCCATTTAATCCCCTTCGCTGGCGACGGGGTGTCGCGAATGCGACGGGGCAGTGGAAAAAACATAAAAAATCATCTTGGCATGCTCTTTGCTCTTTGCGCTTTTGAAAAAATATGTTATAATTAACAAAAAATAAACAGGAGTCAGGGGATGTCTTTTCTCAAAAATACAGTAAGTTTATTGGCTATATTCAGCGTGTTGCCTGCGGCATATGCTGCGACTGCGCGCCCCAGTGTTTTGAACACTGCGACGGCCATCAGTGCATCTGGTGCGGTTCGTCGTATGCCAACAATGACGGCATACATCAGTGGTTCCGCTGGAACAACGGGTTCGACATCTTCGACGACATCATCCACGTTATTGGCGAACACGGAATGTATTGACGCATATACCCAGTGTATCAAGGGTGCGGACGCATGTGGTCCAAATTTCGAAGAATGCACAACCAACGTTCTGTTCCACGCGCAAATGCCTGAATGTATATCAACCCTGGCCCAGTGTTCATCTGCGGGCGTGCAAAGTCTGTTTGGTACATCAAATATATCTGCATTATCGAACGTCGCGACCAAGAACGATTATGGTGAAATTACTGAATACACATATCCAACAACGGGCAGTGTTTTGGGACAAATGATATCCGCGGCGGCGATTGAAAATATGTATGATACGTCTAATTGTGTTCGTCGTTATACGTCATGTCTGCGCAAAGACAGTGTTTGTGGCGCTGATTTTGAATTGTGTACCACGAATTCAGAGTTTAAGAAACAGGCTGTATTCTGTGATTCGACCCTGGCGCGCTGTGCGTCCGACGGTAAACTGGAATTATTTGGCAATGCTGGCGCCACATCGTCCACGGCCCCAACGGCAACCAGCCGTATTGGCGAAATGATTACCGAAGGTGCGGCCCTGGCTGCTGTCAACGCCGTATCCACCTGTTACAAGGTTGCAGACCAATGTATCTTGAACGCCTGTGGCGAAAATCCATACAAGTGCTATGAAAATTCAACCCAAGAAACGATTAATTTGGTCGACGTGATTGCCACCGGCAAACCGCTTACATCCATTGCGAATATGAAACTGGATATTTCATCTTTGAATGGCAAATCCAACATCGCATCATATGTCAAGAATGCGTGTCTGGACACAATTGGTTCGAACAAATATTGCTATGCAACATTCATCAGCGACGGCGTAATGCCAACATCATCACAATTACGTGACGAAGATAACCAGGAAGAGGTTTTTGACCTGGCATATGCTGCGCGCATGAATTCAGGGATGAAGGCAAAAATTGCCGACCTGGTCAACAAATTCGACACCCGTGCCAAGGAAAAGTGTATCGAAACCATCAGCCAATGTGCAATGCGTTCGTGCGGTGGCGGTTCGGGCGCGGCATGCTATTCATTGGTGTTCAGCGACAATGGTAAAAATTCAATCAACGGTGGTGCAACACGCGCTGAAATTAAAAACGCGTGCCAGTCTGTTGTAAATTCTGATGCGAATTGTCAGTATGCGGCCCAGAATCCAAATTCTGTCGGCACATACAATTATACATTTACCCAGGCAGATGCATTCGACACATTGTTCCCTGAATATGACGATGGGGCGGGCGCCGATCCGATTGGTGTGGTCGCCAGCCTGAACGCATCATTATCGACCAGCTATAACACCGCAGCAATTGCCCAAATGAAAAAGCGTTGCCAATCTGTTGCCACATCATGTGTAAAATCTATGTGCGGCAATGATTATGCCAGCTGCTATCGTAATCGCACGGATATTCAGTCTAATATAACAGACACCGGTAATTCCGCGTTTGATAAGTCGATGAACAAGGCCGGCGGTGTATTGGATTACAGCATTGTTTTGGGATTGTGCATTGACACAGTTAAAAATGCCAGTGTCTGCGAAGAACATCTAAAGATAGAAGAGGTTAAATATAACCTGGACAGTGCTGATGAAAACACATGGGGTGGTGCATCTGATGTACGTTCTGGCTGGTTGGATGCGGGTTCGGCCAAAAAATCCGTGGGCCAGGGCGAAATCTATGCAACCGATGACAATGGAAATCGTCTGTGCACCAACGATAACAATGTCCAGGGTGTCTGTGACACGGTTGATGGAACAGGTGGAACCTATGATGAACCCGTTATAATTGGTTATGACACATACGTTCAGACCCAGGCGGCGCGTTCCCTGTTCAAAGACTTGATTTATGATCTGGAAATCGAAGCACAGGGTATCTACAAGGCTAAATTAACAAAACAACAAAATATGTGTCTGTCCGCGAATAATGGCGGAATCATGGGTAACAAAGATTTGGGTTCGACATATTTGTGGGCGAAACTGAAATCGAACAAGGTCCCAACCAATTACAGTGTTGCGGGTCTGTCGCCGAATCAATTCGTGGCCAGTAATGACCTGTACGGATCATTCTGTCGCATTCGCGTGACATTGCATTCTGATGATAAATACATCCAGGATACAATTAACAATGGCGCCAATTGGTCAACGGCATACTTTGTCGCCGGTGACGCATTTACATGCGGTTCATGGATACCAAATTCAGAACTGGAAAGAATAGCGAACGCCGCTGGCGATGATGCCCGTGCCGATAAAAAGGCAACCCAGCCC
>JAFNYG010000060.1 GCA_017383325.1 Alphaproteobacteria bacterium
AATGCAATTGTATAATTTCCAGGCGCCCATGCATTCGAAGACGTATAAACAAATTCCCCTGCATAATCTGTTCGTTCTGTCGCGATGATTTTATTGTTAACCATTATAGAAATATTCTGATGCGGCATCCAACGCCCTGCAATGACAATATCGCCATCTTTTTCAATTCGAACAATATCAAATGTTGGTGTTGTTGCATTATCAACACGTTGAACAACTGGCTCTGGCACAGCAGGCACTATAACAACACGTGGCTGTGTTGCCCCACGAATGAACACAACCCAAATTGCGATAAAAATCACCAATACCGCACACGCAATTGGGAACCAATATGCCCGCAGCACACCACGACGCTGTCTTGCCTTTTCAATATCCGCAGCCGCCACAGATTGATTTTCTGTTTTCTTATTTCCAGGGCGCGCAAACATATTCAATGATTTCAAGAAACCACGCGTATATTCACGGCGATTTTCTTGCCAATCATTCTGTTGCGCAATTGCATCATTGATAAGATCATCTGTTGATCGTTTTGTTTTTCCCATATTGCTGTTTTTGTTCTGTTTTGACATAATAAAAACTCCTGCGAAATAAATTAAAATCTGTTTTAGACAAATTATTCCAAATAATATTTCTTTGTCAATTTATTTATGGTATAATTTTACAGAAAAACGGGGGAATTTATGAAAAAAATTGGAATTATGACAACAGGCGGCGACTGCAGCGGTCTAAACACGGCAATTCAGCGCATTATGACAGGCGCCCGCCTGCGCGGTTGGGACGTTTATGGCATACTGGACGGCACAGACGGGTTATGCGTAACCCCACCGGCCACAGTAAAACTAAACGACATGATGTTACCCATTGAAAACGCACGCCTGGCCGGCAGCTTTCTGCACAATGGTCGCGCCACAGCACTAAATTTCGAAACCGCCGCAGAATCCGGCCGCATTGAATTATTCAACAAACAACTGCGCAAATCCCTGCGCGCATTACAATTAGACGCGCTGGTTTTAATTGGTGGCAACGGCAGTCTGTCTCTTGCATGGGCAAACCGCGCGATATATCGCGATTTACAATTGATATGCATTCCCAAAACAATTGATATGGATATACCGTGCACAGATCGCACCATCGGCTTTGACACCGCGGTCCAGCAACTAACATCATTTTGCGATCAGTTAATGCTGACAGCCCGCAGTCATCACAGATGGTTTGTTGTCCAGGCAATGGGTCGTGATTGCGGAATGTTGGCGTTACATTCTGGGATTGCGATTGGTGCAACTGCTATACTTATCCCAGAAATCAAATTCAACATCGACAACTTGGTTTCGCACATCAAAAATTCACCAACCGATTACGGCATCATCATTGTATCCGAAGGCATCACATTACGTGGTCATTCTGGACGTCCCGCCGACATGATTTCGCGCAAATTAACCGCCAACGGCATAATTAATCGTACTGCGTTCCCAGAACACACACAACGTACAGGTGACACCACCGCCACCGATCGAATTCTGGCCACTCGCTTTGCGGACTGCGCGCTAAGCGCAATTGAAAACGGCGAAACATATGTTATGACCGCACTGGAATGCGATACAGTCCACACTGTTGCCTTGTCTGAATTTTCATCTGCTGGCGACTGTGTTCGCGACCCAAAGATTCCAGAATTATTGACATCTAATGCGTATGTATCACCAAACAATCCATTATTAGACGTCGCACACAATATGGGCATTTATATCGGTGAACAAAAATAAAAAAAACGCCCAACTGGGCGTTTTTTCTAAAACATTGGTGGGAAACATTCATCTGTTCCAACGGCACAGCATGCAACCGTACCATCACCCATATCCACCAGTTCCTCGCCCGAACAACATCCATCAGCATCCGGTGTCTGACCATCTGCACACGTTTCCACTGTTTCTTGTTGAACAGCTTCATCCATTTGAACAGGCGCCGCAGCCTCTGCAACAACATCTGTTTCATACTCAGGATCTGCCACAAACATTTTTTCATTCTGCGACACATTGTAAACCGGCTTTTTAAGCAAAATGTCCACCAAAGGTTCTGTTGGCTCTTTGGTGACCGTTTCATCTGACAAGAACGGCGAATCCGAACTTTCTTCTATTGTATCGGTTACGTCATCTGTTGGCTCTGGCGTTGCCTCTATTGGCACAACCACATCTGATTGCACAATTTGCACAGGTTCCGCAGGCGTCACAGGCACAGACTCTGCCACAACATCTGCAACATCAGCTTCCGCCACAACAGGTTCGATCGACTCTAAAACTGGCCCTGCATTAACCTCAGCTTCTTTTTCTGGCGCCACATCCATTGTTTCATCCATAATAAATGGGGACGGCACATCCAGTGTTTCTTTTTCCTGAACAGCTTCAACTTCAACTTTGGTCTCTGCGCCCAATTCTGGCACATTTTTATTTGCAGATTTCTGATAAATCCACAACGTAAACACAGACATCACAATCAGCAAAATCAACAACACATAGTACAGCATTGTCGGCTTGCGACGTTCTGCCGTGGCCACATCCGCCACACCGCCCGATATTGGCGACACGGGACGTGTCCCCGCATCAACCGGCGCAGGTGAAATTTCCGGCATCACGCTCTGCGGCATATTCTGTGACATCGTGCTCTGCGACATATTCTGTTGCACAGCCTGCGAAGGCAACACATCAACATTCGCGCCATAATCTGGCACAACCGGCGCCACAGGTTCTGCGGGTGTCACATCTGCCAACTGAGGCAGAGGCTCTGGCCCCACCATCGACAACAGTTCTGGCGCAATCTGTTCTGGTTGCGTATCCATTGGCGTCAAACTGTCCAACACAGGCACCGCAATCGGCTCTTCTGGTTGCGATTGCACAGGTGGCGTAAAACTCAACGGCGCAATGACATCTCTTTTTACCTCGGCCTCGGTCATTGATGGCGCCACCCCAGAATTATCTGCCGGCACATTAAAATCGATTGGTTTAAATGCGATTTCTTCGTCTAAAATCTCGGGATCTTTGTCAAACAACGGCTTAACTTCTTCATCTGCCATATCTTCCGCCTTTTGCTCTTGTTCTGTTGGTTCATTAAATTCGGTTATATCTGTAAACTGTGGCACAGTGGCCATTGGCACAGGCGCCACTTCAAATTCTGCAACATCTGTTGCGATTGGCATCGCCGGCAGATTATTTTCATTTTCCACCCCATCTGCATCCAGACGCGCAACGATTTCCTGTGCGATTTCCACTTCTTCTTCGGCCGTGGCCAACCTGCGCTTTGCGCTGTCCAAACGCTTTCTTGCGCGCGCCAATTTATCATTTGTCGCATCGATTTGCGATTCAGTCCGCAGTATTTTTGCCGCCGATTGTTTTGTTGGTTCTTTTCCAATTCCACGACGCAACTCTGCCAACTTTGCCCTCAGCGTTTTCAGTCGTTTCTGCAAACCGTCGATTGTTTCACCTGTTTTTTCGATTGTATCGCGTGCGCGTTCTGCCGCGGCATTGGCGCCCCCCATACGTTCCATCGCCGCCCGACGTGCTGCCACATTTCGGAAACGCGCCAAATCATCCAGATACGGCGACACATCATCCCCTGCCTTGTACGCACGCACCAAATTATCATACTGCGCCAACCCTGTATATTCTATGTCCAGTTTTTGATATTTGTTGTCTTTTTTTGGCCGAACAGTTTCCAAATCAACCGCATAATCATTCATCAAGATATCATCCCACTTGCGCTCACCAACTGGGTTAATTACCAACAGCACATTTGGTTTAACATCACTGGTTACAAAATCCAAAACCATAACCAGTTTATCATCGGCATCATAATAGGCCCGAAAAGTATTACCCTGAATATTATACTCGGTATACGTCAGTGGCTGATATAAATTTTCTCTCTCGTCTGGCATTTTGCGTTCCCCGATAAAGTATTATTTTTTCTTTGGCGGCGTAAACTGGTATGCTTGTTTACAGTGTTCATAACAATACGGTTTTCCAACGAACACAGTTTCCCCACAGAAATGAAAATGTTCTGAATCCGGGTCACCGATTGGCCAACGACATTGATTAGGCTTTAAACCCGCCATTTCCAAAGAATGTTGTACAATCCGCTGATGCATCGCCAGGTTTTTCGCTGTCGTCTTTTTGCCATCACCTTTTGGTGCGGCAACTTTTTCAGGCGTTACCTTGGCTGTTAATTTTTTTTCAACTGATTTTTTTACAGTCTTGGTCGCCCCGGTCTTTTTATCTGATTTATCTGCATTTGTCTTTACGGTCACCGCTTTCTTTGTTGTCTGCGTTTTTCCTTTTGCCGGTTTCTCTGCTGCTGCTTTTTCTGTTTTTTTTGCAACGGTTGCATTTACTGTGCCACCCGCCTTGGCATTCCAACCCAAACGGTTCAATTTACCAACAATTGCATTTTTTGACATTCCCAATCGTTTACCGATTTCAGACGTAGACAACCCCTTGCCGGTCAAAGCCTTTAACTTTTTCAACGTTGCGTTATCCCAACCCTTGCTCATTTTACAAAATCCTTGTTATACATTATAATACCAATTATAACACGCATCCGATTCGAAAGGCAAGGGAGAAAAACATGATTTTTAACATCTTTTTTATTTTGTTATTGGCGGCTGCAATTGCTTGTGCAGGGCTGATTTCCGTTGCTGATTTTCGTCGTCGCATAATCCCAGACGCGTATTTATTCCCATTAATGCTGATTGGTTTGATACTGATTACGTTTTTTGGTTTCCCGATTGACATGCGCGACGCTGTAATTGGCGCCACATTTGGGTACGCCATGTCTGCGATTGTTGGCTTTGCATTTGATTATTTCATTCGCCGCAAAAACCCAAATGCCACTACACCGATTGGCCTGGGCGACATAAAATTGATTGGGGTGGGGGGATTATGGTTGGGAACGAACGGTCTGGCATTGGCGCTGATTATTGCGTGTATTACTGGCGCGATATGGGCCCGCGCAAAAAATCAGAAATACATCCCATTTGCCCCGTTCTTTTTACTGGGTGGAATTTTATCTTTAATTACCGACCTGTTTTTGCTATAATACCAATAACAAAGCAGGGATAAGAGAATGAAATCCAGTTTATTCGCCGTAATTTTTGCGTTTTGCGCGACGTTGGCACATGCCGACATCCCGTTTTCAAAATACGGTGCGATTCAGAACGTACAGAACTATTCATCAAACCCATTCTGGAATCCCAACGCCCCGTATAATCAGCGTATGCCGACGGCCGTGTACGCCACCGGCCCAGACGTTGAAACATCTGATTGTCAAACAATGGTTGCATACCTGGTTGCGTCTGAATGTGCCACACGTAACAAATGCATATCCAGCAAACTGTCCGACATACGTCCGGCCATAATACTGCAATTATCGCGCATTCCAAACGGCAATTACGCCACATCATGCGCGGGATATATCGACACTGCATTTGACGCATACGTAACCCAGAACGCGATTGCCGCCCCATCTGCGAACGCGGCATTTCCAACGGCATCTGGTGTTGCGTCTGTGGACACGACCACACCACCCCAGTTTCAAAATCCATACACACCGAAACTGCAGGATTGGCAACACGAAATGCTGGAACGCCAACAGGAATTAAAAGATTTACAAACCGCCAACGGCGTCACCACTTCCCATCTGGTACATACCACAGAATACCCAACCGTGTACGCCGACCTGTCATTTGAACAGCGTAAAAAAAACGCAACCGACGGATACGAACCATTCAAAAACAGCCGCGCATACATCCCCATTGAAATTGAAAAAATGTCTGCCGAAGAATTATGGTGCAAACAGAACGACGAACGCCACGAAAAACTGATTACGATATTGGAAAAAATTGAAAAATGCCGTAAAAATAAAACAAAATACAGCGACTGTGACGCAATCAAAGAATACACCAAACTGTAAACCGACGGGAACCAACCAATGAAAAAAATATTATTTTGCATTTATATTATCACAGCGTGCACATATCTGCGCCCCGTAATCGCCGGAACATGCGAAGCTGTAGTTATTACCTCCGGGATAGGTGTTATGCAAACAGAAGAAATGCTAACAACAGACGGCATCACAGCAGACTCGTCGCAAGCAAAGCTCTTTTCGGAATTTTTTTTAAACAAACCTATTTATGTTTGTAATTCCATTTTGTTCGGTAACGCAAACGGCAAAGACTGCTTCATCAATTCATACGTTTTTACAACAGATGATAATGGTTACTGGGCTGTTTTCAAATGCAAGGAAGCGCGCACCGCACTACTCACCCCATATGACAAATGGGAAAAAATAAATCCTACAAAAAACGATTTACCCTTATGTAAAGGGTCAGTTCCCCGTGATACCACAGACAGTGTATATACTATACAAGATGACTTGTTTGCAAAAAAACCAAAACCCACCCACGGCAAACTAATAAACCCCTGTTTTAAATTTTATTGCCCAGATGACAAAGCACATTATGATAAAACAAAAAACGCATGCGTCAACGCACAAGTCGAATCCAACACAGCTGCCGCAACGACAACAACCACAACCGACACTGCTGCCGCAACGACAACAACCACAACCGACACTGCTGCCGCAACGACAACAACCACAACCGATACAGCGGCTGCAACGACAACACCCCCAACAACCACTGCGACTGCATCGGAACCACGTGACGAATATGCAGACACCATTAAAAAGATAGAGGACGAAATTCAGGACTATTCAAAAAAATGTTCAAAATACACCAAAGACAAATCAAGTTCTTCGGGCAAAAAGAAAACAAAATGAAAAAATTATTTGCACTTTTTATCTGTCTGTATTCAACAACCGCATTCGCAGACATTGACACCAGCGAAACAAAATGCGCATCACAAATTTTTGGTAACGCATTGATACAAAATGCAAATGCGGTAAATGAATCCACACATGAATCTGAAATAAAATCCTGGATTTATCAAACATTTTCAAACCCCGATGTTCTGAAACAGGTTCTTGAATGCCCCGAAATCGCCGGAATTCCAGACAACGAAACAATCAAATTTACACCCGTTCAATACAATTTTCCGGCGGGGCGCACAATTGTCGTAAATTATGAAACACAACCAAAAATTTTAAAACAACGCCTGATGATTTCCACCAAACGCGACCTGACATCGGGCGGCGACAGCCCACGCATCGGCGAATCAGACGACGGTACAATTTGGACCAACACAGATCCCGCCTGGTATGGAATTATGGTTGTGGAACACGACGCATTAAAAGAATTTGTTGGCCCAGACAAAAATAATACGATTTCATTAAACTATATAAAAAACAACATTAATAATTTATATCCATCAGGCAATGGCGGCACCTGTACTGACCGCAGTGCGAAAAGCCGCGACATAACCGCAATCAACCAAGCGATGTTAAAAACAATCAACATCACAGACGATTCAAACGATTATTATGTTGCGGGCGATGTAAATTTACAGTGGATATCATATGCCGAAATGGCATTGGACGTTGTGATTACCGTTGCCACATTCGGTGGTGGCACCATAATACTTGGCGCAACCAAAGCCGCCCGCGCATCCAAGGCGATAAAAGGACTGACCACTTCGATAAAAGCACTCAGCCAAACCCAAGACGTTGTTAAATATGTCGACAATGTACGCAAGGCATCCAAACTGGCCGATGAAATCAAGGCACTGGACAAAGTTGCCGACAATGCCAAAATAGCCGATAAAACTGCCGAGCTAGACAAACTGAAAGATTCAATTAAAACACTGGAAAACACCAACGATGTAAAAAAATATCGCGAATCACTTGAATCATATCACAAACTGAACAAATATGCCGACACACTGCGTGGAATGCGCGCCCTGCGTAACGCCCAACGTGGCAATGTTGCCGCACGCATCGCCCGCGCAACCAAAGCCGCCTGGACAGGTGGCGGCCAAATCAGCAAAGCCGCTCGGCTGGGCCGCAGCAGCAAAATTTCACAACGGGCCCTTGACTGGCTGTCCTATTCAACAATGAAAAACGCTGGCGCGCTGGCAAAGATAGGGGCCGCCAGTGGCGCACTTTACACCGCAATAAAATTTGCTGGCGATATGTACGACTGGACCGAAACCAGCACCGGCGAATTCACCAACGGGGTTGAATTTTCGCCACTGCTGTTATTATCTGCAGACGATATAGCAGGTCAA
>JAFNYG010000009.1 GCA_017383325.1 Alphaproteobacteria bacterium
AACCGCAAAATCTTTCACATTTGCCCACAATGATGCGGTCGCCGCGGGGCTGGCCCCATCTGCAACGGAACCGATATTTTTACTGCGACAATTCCACGGGAACCCCATCGTACCCGCCGACGGCGTACACAATTCAACCACATAATTGTCAATCGCGGTTATACATCCTTCGGCCACACGTGTACTATCAACAGTATCAACAAATTCCAACAAAGCCGTCAAACCACAACGCGATGTCAACCTACCTGTTTCTGGGTCAAACTTGCACTGCGCGCCATCGTATAACGCCGCACAACGTGTCACACGTTCTTCGCACATCGCTTTGGACGCATACCCCGACAAAGCCCCCGCAGTCTTCGCTGTTGTATTATCAAAATCCTTTAATGCATTTGACTGGGTGTCATAACATTCGACCATCGTACTTACGCACGACATTTTGGTTTCTTCGATAAGATTTTCCTGTGCCTGGGCAATTTCAATCAACGCACTGCGTTTAAATTCTGTCCAAACAACATCCGAAATATCACGACAAGTATCCAGTGCCGACGTGGCAAACATCTTCTTCTCGTCCAAATATTTGTTGTAATTTGGATTGTCTCCCAATACATCCATACCACCTGTCAACGTAATTTGTTCCGTTAACTTAAACAAAGATGGGTCATACGTCACTTCACCTGTTGTGGCACTGACATATTTACCTGTATAGTCCAAACAACGTTTATAATTTGCACCACATGCAACATCCGCCGTCAATGCGGTCTTCACTTTGGATATACATTCATTAACATCTGCGGAATTATGCGCACGATATTCTTCCAGACGCGCTTCGCGTAAAATCTTTTCCGCCTGACGCACAGTCTGCATAACCCCTTCGCGTTTTGAATTTAAATTCTTTTCATACGCATTGCAATCCTGGGCAATCATAATACCATATGCACTGGTTGCCATATTCAACGTCGCATCATTTTCGCACTGTTCCGCGATTAATTGCAGACACTGTTTATTTGATGCATTAAACAAATCCTGACCTTCTAATGACGTCAAATCGACACCCGTTCCAGTATCAAATATTGACGCCCCATCACCGCCCCAAATGTCATCAACATCCGCAGTAAAATCAACCGATATAATCCCCAGATCTTTTGCAGTGTCTTTTGTCTTCTTTTTCCCAGACAGCAAATCACTAATTTCATTCAATATATTTTGTGCCGCGCTGGTATCATTTTTTATCGCCGCCTCGCCAACTGTTGCGGAATACATTGCATCAACCTCAGCCGCGGTTTTATCAACAGCATTCAGGTTATCATCTTCGAACCGCATCAACAGTAATTTTGCCTCATCCAACGCATCTTCTGTATTACGAAAATCTATGAACTTTGGACTGCAATAACATCTGCGATACTTGTCATTTGCATTTGCACAAAACTGATCCATGCATGTTGCGTATGCATCACGACATTTGACATAGCCGCCACCAATTTTCGACACATCATTAAATACCGCCGTTGCGCGTGCCACAGATGCCGACCGCGCCAACCCTGCATTTGAAACCGCGCCCACACGACGTGAATTATTCAACCCGGTGCGTTCCAGCGTCGCACTGCGCACATTTCGCTCCACAGCATTCGCAGAAACATTTGCCGCACTGCGTGCCAACCGCGGAGTTGTTGCCGCCCGCACAGCGACATTCTTGCGCGCTGCAGACCGCGCACTGGTTGCGCTGTCATAGACATCGGTACGCACCCCCACATTTCCCGTCGCACGATGTGACGCCGCACTGTTCGCGACCACACTGCGCGGATTTTGCATCTGGGCTGCACACACATCAGACGCAAAAAACACGGCCACAAACAACGCATAAAATCGAATAAAATTATAAAACAAATGTCTCAACTTAATTCTCTCTTTCTTGCATTTTATCATTTTTTCCGTATCTGAATCAATACTTAATTACACTTCGATTCCATAAATTGTTGCCAAATACAGAACATATGCCTCGTACGCCTTGTCATACATGCTGTACGCATTGCGGCGATCATTTTTTTTCAACGCCACATCCGCATTTTTCATCTGCTGTGCAAATTCCCCCAGCGCCATCCGCGCCACACTGCACGCCGCCTTATCATCTTTTATTTTCGCCAGCATCGGCGCCATTAATTTTTCATGAACCGCACCCACCATGCGACCAATCTCACTGTCTGGCACGAAATCTTCAATTGCGACCAGATTCATCAGTGCAATTGCCAAATCTTGATCCGCCGACAAATCCTTTGGGTTGACCTTTTTAGACCTGTCTACACTTTCAACCATATTTTTTACAGACCGCTTCATGCTTTACGCTCACTTTTTTATTACGCCACGCATATGCGCCGAACGCGCACGTGAATTATTTTGCAACTCTGCCTCGTCCGGCAATACAGTTTTAATCAAATCAAACGGCGCCCCCTTTACCACAGGCATACGCGGATCCCCCGGCGCAACCGTCCACGAACGAAATGTATTCTTAACAATTCTGTCTTCCAGTGAATGGAATGTCACACAGATACATTTCCCACCAGGAACCAATAAATCGGGCACCGCGGCCAGCGCCCGTTCAACTTCGCCCATTTCATCGTTTACCGCAATTCGCAATGCCTGGAACACCGGTGCAATATCACGCGGATTGTGAATCAAATCGCGTAATTGAAACGTGGTCTCGGGGCAGGTCGCCTTGACAGCACGTGCCAAAACATTTGCTTTTTTTACATCGCCATACTTCTGCAAAACATGAGCCAATTCTGAAACTGACATTTGTTCAATCAATTGTGCTGCAGTTATTCCATTTTGTTCCATTCGCATATCCAGTGGCGCATCTGCCCGGAACGAAAATCCACGCTCTGGATTATCGATTTGCATAGACGAAATTCCCAAATCGAACACAACCGCATCAACCAACTGTTCTAAATCAGCAATATTGGAAAATGGACACGGCACAAATCTAAATCGCGCACCATATTCCGCCACCAACACCTGTGCATCAGCTACAACATTTGGGTCACGATCAAACGCGATAACATTTGCCCCACGCGTCAAAAATGCCCGACTGTATCCACCCGCCCCAAACGTGCAATCAACAACCGTTTTGCCATTAATATCGCCCAATGCGTCCAACACCGCATCTAACAACACCGGAATATGTTTTTGTATTGTCGACATAACTTTATTCCACCTCTACCTTAATTCCCAACGCAACCAAATCTGCAACCGTTGTCGCGCCCAATTCAACGCCACCCGGCAACGCCACCGTCGCAGTTTTTTCTGCACCATGCAATATTAATTCTACGCGTGTATATCCACGGGGCAGGGCCACAATCGCCTTTTTCACATCCTGCAACACTGCACCATCACGAATATCCAGTGTAATTTTCTTGGCAATCTTGGCCACCCATTGATTCAATGAAATAATAGAATCTACAAATATTGACACCCTGTCATCTCGATTAGACGTCTTGCCAGAAATTAAAACAACGCTTTCATTTGCCAGCGTCTGTGCAAACTCGATTGCCGCATCACCAAACGCCACCGCATCAATATTACCCGCACTGTCTGATGCATTGATTGTTATCATTTCTTTGCCTGTCTTGGTACGACGGCGGCTGAATGAATTTACATTTGCGGCAATTTGTACCGGCTTTCTGTCACCCAGCGATTCCAAAGTCGCACTGGTTGCCAAATTTGCACGCGCAATTAAATGTTTATACTGATCCAACGGATGTGCAGAAATATAGAACCCCAACGCAGACAATTCATTTTCCAGTTTCTGTCCAAATGTCCACGGCTCTGTTTTCGGCAAATTCTTATGCAATCTGTCTTCGGACACGTCATCTTCAACGGTATTTGCAAACAGCGACAACATATTCGCACCATCTTTGGATTTAGCCGCATACGACAAAATCGCATCTGCATTCATATAGATTAATGCCCGATTTGGTTCCAGCGAATCCAGGACCCCGGTTTTTGCAAACGCTTCTAATATTCGTTTATTCATTATTGGGGCACACCGCTTTGCAAAATCAGTCAAATTTTTAAATTTCCCATTTGCATTACGTTCCGCCACAATCGCATCCGTCGCAACAGTGCCAACCCCCTTCAACGCAGCCAACCCATAGATAATTTTCCCATCGCGCACCGTAAACAACGATTCGCTTTCATTAATATCTGGCGCAACAATTTGAATACCAAAATTCGCCTTGGCATCATCTACGAATATTGCCAATTGATCAGTATCATTCAAATTACTGGACATAGATGCCGCCAAAAATTCCGGCGTATAATTAGCCTTTAGATACGCGCATTGATTTGCGACAATCGAATACGCAATCGCATGCGACTTGTTAAACGCATACTTGGCAAAATCTTTGAACTTTTCCCACAAATCTTTGGCGGTTGCACGGTCCAGTGTACCTTCTTTTTCGCACCCTTCATAGAATTTTCCCTCTAATTCATCCAACATGGCAATTATCTTTTTACCCATGGCCTTGCGCACGTTGTCCGATTGTCCACGTGTAAACCCTGCCAGCACGCGCGTCAATTGCATAACCTGTTCCTGGTATACAATAATGCCGTATGTTTCCTTTAAAATTGGGATTGCGCGTTCGTGTACATATTCAATTTCTTCTTCGCCATGCATACGTGCGATAAATTGCGGAATAAATGCGATTGGCCCTGGACGATTCAGAGCATTCAACGCAGAAATTTCCAAGAAATTGGTTGGATGCATTTTGCGCAGTGTCTGCTGAACAAATGGCGCATCAAATTGGAATATACCTTCGGTCAGCCCCTGTTGCCACAAATGCATAGTTTTTGGATCATCCGTCGGAATTTGATCCAAATCAATATTGATACCGCGCGTCTGTTGAATCAGTCGCGTTGCATACTTCAACACGACCAGTGTTTCCAGCCCCAAAAAGTCAAACTTAATCAATCCCGACTTTTCCAAATACTTGCCATCAAATTGACACGACGGCAACGGGTTGGCCGGATCACGGTATACGGGCGCAATCTTGGTTGTTGGGCGGTCACCAATAACGACACCGCACGCATGTTGTCCCAGATTTCGCAGACTGCCTTCTAATTCTTCTGCGACGGTCACAACCTTGTTTAAATCTTCATCGTTATTTAAAATATTTTGAATTTCTGCAGACATTCCAACCGCATCTTTCAACGTCTTGGCATCCTGGGGAATCAGCTTTGACAGTCTGTCTGACTTAGAATAGGGCATACCATACACACGCCCAATATCACGAATTGCACCACGCGCCTGCAACGATCCAAATGTTATGATACGACACACGGAATCATGCCCATATTTATCACACACATATGCCAACACGCGTTCAATACCTGTCGGTTCAAAATCCACGTCAAAGTCCGGCATAGAAATACGATCTGGGTTCAAAAAACGTTCAAACAGCAACCCATATTTCAACGGATCTACATTTGTAATCCCCAGCGCCCACGCCACAATCGACCCTGCGCCCGAACCACGCCCAGGCCCCGTCAAAACGTCATTATTTCTGCACCAATCAATATAATCTGCCACAATCAAGAAATACCCAGGGAACCCCATCCCAATAATAACCCCCAGTTCAAATTCAGCCTGGTCATAATACGGTTGTGTATCGGTAATCCCATGTTGTTCCAATCTGCGCTTTAATCCGTTCATCGTATTGTCACGCAGCATTTGACATTCTGTTTCCAAATCATCACCAAATCGTGGCAACAATGGCTTTTCATGAACATTCACCATAAAACCACAGCGTTGGGCAATCAAAACAGTATTTTCAATCGCCTCAGGCAGGTCCGAGAAAATTTCCGACATTTCTTCATACGATTTAAAATATTGTTCCGATGATTTTCTGGGGCGTTCCGGGTCAATAACCTTGGTTTGCCCTAAAACACAGCTCAGCGCATCGGCCGGCTCATAATCTTTATCAGACGCGAAACACACATCATTCGTCGCAACAATTGGTATATTAAGCTCGCGCGCCACACCCAAGAAAATCGGTTCTGTCTTAATCTCGTCCTCCAATCCATGACGCTGAATTTCCATATAAAACCGATTACCAAATATATCCAAAAATCGTTTTGCGTATTCACGCGCCAATCCATCCTGGGCATTTAATACCGCCATTCCGATTGGCCCCAAATGCGCCCCAGACAAACAAATCAAACCATCACTGTGCGATGCCAATTCATCAAATGAAATATGCGCCCCCAAATGATGATTTTCGCCCCGCATATACATAACTCGATTTAATTCACACAGATTCAAATATCCTGTGTGATTTTGCGCCAACAAAACAATTTTAGACAACGAACCGGCGCGCAATATTTTTGGATCTGCGGCATGATGATTTAACGAAATCTCCACCCCAATAATCGGTTGCAGTTTATTAGACGGCATAACATCAGAAAATTCGGCACACCCCGACATCAGGTTCGTATCTGTTAACGCGCACGCTGTCATCCCCGCCGCCATGCACAATTTTGGTATTTGCTTAATTGTCAGTGTACTGGCCCCCACCGAAAATCGTGAATGTGTACGAAGATGAACAAACTGCCCCATAACCCCTTTTCCTTTATATATTTATGCAAAACAACAAAAAAACACAGAAAATTGCACTAATTTTATTTAGTGCAATTTTCCACAACAATGCTTGAATTTCTGGCCAGACCCACATGGACACGGCGCGTTACGACGATTGTCACTGCCTGTGGCCTGATTTAGTCCTGCATCATGTTTTGCACGTTCGGCCTCGGTTGCAGCAACATCATCACGTGTCAATTCCATGCGACAGATATATGAAATCGACATGATTTTAAAGTTATTAACCGTATTCTTAAACAAATCCAATGCTTCACGCTTGTATTCGTACAGCGGATTTTTCTGTGCATATCCACGCAATCCAATTGCGCTTTGCAAATAATCCATCTGCTGCAAGTGCTTTTTCCACACTGCATCCAACGCCCCCAGCATCATTTGACGCGATGCCATATGCATCAATTCTGCGCCATATTTTGCCGCCTGCTGTTCATATCTGCGCATTGCCAGATTAACCAGTGTTTCATACGCCTTGCGTTCTGTAATTTGTTCATCAGATTTCCACTTTTCTATATCGGTAATATCCAACGCGAACACACGCATCATCGCATTATGAATACCATTCAAATTCCAATCTGCTGGCAAAGATTTTTCTGGGATATTGTTTTCGCATATAATTTCAACAACATCCCCAATCATTTCCATGGCTAACGGTTTCAGATCATCTGACGTCATCAAATCATCGCGTTGTTTATAAATAACAGTTCGCTGTTCGTTCGCGACATCATCATATTTCAACAGTTCTTTACGCGCTTCGAAATATCTGGTTTCTACACGTTTCTGCGCTTTCTCTAACGCTTTGGTAATCCATGGATGTGTAATTGCTTCGCCTGTCTTCAACCCCAATGTTGTCAACATTCCCTGCAAACGCGCCGCGCCAAAAATGCGCATCAAATCATCATCCAGCGCCAAAAAGAACTTAGAATCGCCTGGATCACCTTGGCGTCCAGAACGCCCGCGCAACTGGTTGTCGATACGGCGCGACTCGTGACGTTCGGTCCCAATAACATATAACCCACCGGCATCCAGTACCATCTTCTTATTGGCTTCGATTGTCGCATAGATTTCTTTCTTTTTATCTTCGAAATCAGGCGCATTTTCATCCAGCGCCGCAATCAACTCTTCGGCATTACCACCCAACTTAATATCTGTACCACGTCCCGCCATATTTGTTGCGATTGTAACAGCCCCCGGCGCACCCGCCTGCGCAACAATCTTTGCCTCAGACTCGTGCTGTTTTGCATTCAAAACCGCTGGCATTATTCCCAACTTCTTGCGAACAATTGCGGCCAACTCTTCGGATTTTTCAATCGACACCGTCCCAACCAACACAGGCTGTTTTCTGGCCACACACTCAGAAATCTGTTTTAAAATCGCGTCATATTTTTCATCTTTGTTACGATAAATTTCATCATGATGGTCATTACGTGCAACCGGACGATTTGTTGGAATTGACACCACACGCAATTTATAAATTTCTTCAAACTCTGCTGCCTCTGTCATGGCTGTCCCCGTCATACCTGACAACGTCGGATACAAACGGAACAGATTCTGATACGAAATACTGGACACAGTTTGATTTTCTGGCTGAACCTTAACATGTTCTTTGGCCTCAATCGCCTGATGCAGCCCCTTGCCAAATCGACGGCCACTCATCACGCGTCCCGTAAATTCATCAACAATCAAAATTTCACCGTTACGCACAACATAGTTCACATTTTTCTGATACAAATGATGTGCCAACAAAGACTGCTGAATATGCATAACCAACGCGGCATTTTCAGACGCATATAAATTATCCCCCACTAACAACCCCGCGTCTTTTAACAGTCGCGTTGCGTTATCAACACCACCTTCGGTCAGCGTCACATGTCTGTCTTTTTCATCTTTTTTAAAATCTGCATCTGTGAACTGCGCAACAACCGCATCAACCTTGGCATACAGTTCGCTGGTATCTTCGGCTGGTCCTGAAATAATCAATGGCGTGCGCGCCTCATCAATCAAAATACTGTCTACTTCGTCAACAATCGCATAAAAGAACGGACGCAAAACCTGTTGTTTTTTACTAAACTTCATATTGTCGCGCAGATAATCAAATCCCAATTCAGAATTCGTCACATACGTGATATCGCACGCATACGCAGCCCGTCTTTCTTCGTCCGTCATATCATGCTGAACAATACCAACCGTCATCCCCAAGAATCTATAAACTTCGCCCATCCAATTCGCGTCACGTGATGCCAAATAATCATTAACAGTAATCAGATGTGCCCCCTTGCCATACAGGGCCTTTAGATACATTGCCAACGTCGCAACCAACGTTTTCCCTTCGCCCGTTTTCATTTCTGCGATTTGCCCATTGGTCAGCACCATACCACCAATCATCTGAACATTAAAATGGCGCAATCCAATTGTACGAATTGACGCTTCGCGCACCAATGCGAACGCATCCGGCAGTATATCTTTTTCCTTGTCACCTGCGGCCAAGCGCGCGCGTAAAACATCTGTCTGACCGCGCAACTCTTCATCCGTCATTGCGTGATACTTTGGCTCTAAATCATTAATCAAAGACACCGTCTTATCATAACTTTTGACCAGTCTGTCATTTGCAGACCCCAATAACATACCTAATATATTTTTCATTACCTTTTTCCTTACTTTTATCACGAAATATATAGCAATTTTGCGCCTTGCGGTCAAGATACTTTATGATATAATATCATTTAATAAAATTAACAAGTGCCAATCACAAAAATTTATGATAGAATGTACCGCAACAGACCAAGGGGAGGGGGAAGAGATTCATGACACAGCAAATCAAAAAACTTAATCCAACAGACATAACCAGCGATGTCTACATTATCGCCCCGACCCAAATTGAATACATATCACGCCTGTTTGGGAATACAGTTGCCGACACCATGAACATGCGTACATTCGCGCCCAAAATTCGCCAAATTGCAGAACAGGCCCTGCGGCATGCATTAACATCGGCCCGAACAATGGGCGAATCAAAATAAAAACCCCGCAATCGCGGGATTTTTTATGCCCATCGACACAAAATATGCACTACATAACCTTGCCCTGGGTTGGATAAAATGTCAGCTGAATTTTTTCCCACTTTGCGAATTCATTCGCCGGCAACATCCGGAACGGCTGACACACGTTAATCGCTGTCCGTATTGTTTCCAGCACATATGCAAATGCCGGATCCGTTTCCGCCCGCGCAGCCGATTCAAACCACACATCCCGCACAGTACCATTCTTTCGCATGGTCAAATGCGCAACCGCACGAATATCTGCAATATCTGGACGTTTTGTATCCACCACCCAGCAACGCGTCATTGCGACACGCAACGCATCCACCACCGACACCGTCAGGGTACGTTCCAATGACAACACCTCTCGGTTCACGCGCACCACTTTCTTTTTTCTGGGTGCCGCCGGCGCAGGTTCCACAGATTTCGATTCTGTGCTTTTTTCTTCCTGTTTTTTCTCAGGTTCCTTTTGTGGTTCTTCTGCCACTTCCTCTGGTTCTGGCTCAGGCTCTGGTTCTTCCAACAATGTTGGCGCCGTTACCTCTATCTTTTCTGGCACTTCGGCCTGAACCTCTTTTTTATCGGGCTGCGCCACAGGCGCCACCGTCTTTTCTTCTGGATTAGATTCAACGACCTGGCCAATATTATACAGTTTTGTTTCGTCGCCACTAACAACGACATCATCCAAATCGATTTCAATAATTTCAATTCGATCTGGTGCAACCAACTGTGCCCGATTTATCATAACCGCAACTGATGTAACCATGACCGCAACCAACGCCAAATGTCCACCAATCGACATCAATAAATTTTCCGATGAAAACAAATTAAATTTCGACATATTAATTTTATTCTGGTTGTGTACGCAATCCAACTTTCTGGAAACCCGCATCCTTTAACCTGCCCATAATCCCCATAACAGCCCCATAGTCTGCATGTGTATCACCATTTATCATTATGGTCAGATTTGGATTTTCTGCGCGCATCGCAACTGCACGCTTTACAATATCATCCCGCGACAATTCCATTTTGCCCAGGAAATAGCGCCCATTCGAATCTACGCTAATCTGAATTGCATGATCATTGCCGGTCATCGCCGACGCGCCTGCGCGTGGCAATTCCAAATCAATCCCGGTTGTCATCATCGGGGTTGTCACCATAAACACCGCCAACAACACCGTCATAACATCAATCATCGGCGTCAGCTGAATAGAAAAATCGGACTTTCTGCGTCTGAATCTAGACATCTGCGCCCCCACTATTTCTGATTTTTTACTTCTTTGCAGGCACATTCCAGACGATCGTACAAATCATCAGATTTTTTCGAATATACCTGATACGCAATCGCCGCAGGAATCGCCGCAATCAACCCCAATGCCGTCGTCCCCAACGCCACCGCCAACCCAGGCGCGATAACCCCAATACTGACCGATTGATTCACCCCGATTGCGGCAAAAGAATCCATAACACCCCACACCGTACCAAACAAACCAATAAACGGTGAAATATACGAAACCATCGACAAAAACCATAAATTTTTATCAAATGGACGGATAAAGACGTCCAGATTTTCATTTGGCTTCATTTTTACAGGCCTGCGCTTAAAATTGCGCCACAAGCGAAACTTTTCAATAATCACGGCCCATGACATTACGCTAAACACAACCAGCACGATTGACACGAAAATCGTCATGGCATCACCTGTAAATAAACTCAGCAACGAAAAATTATTTCCCATTATCCTCTTCCTTCTGTTATATCAATCCCTTAATAAATTCATCTGGTATCCGTTTTGGGCGCATATCCGCCCCCAAATAAGCCACCTTGATGTTTATTATAGCACAAACAATCCCATTTTTCACGAACTTTTGTTCTATTTTTACAACCACGGCCCCAACATCCAGCATCTGTGTTTCGACAACGATATCATCTGCCGCCCGCAACGGCTGCAAATACTTTATATTCAGTTCGCGAATAACAAACCCGATATCATCGCCAACGACAACATGCCCGCGCAGCCAATTCATACGCGCACGTTCTGCTATTTCCAAGTACCGCGCATGATACACAATACCTTCGGCATCTGTATCAGCATACGCTATTGTAAACGGGAACGCATGTACCTTCATAACACTACCTTTGCTTGTCTACAAAGCCCAACATTTGTCTACGCAGATCATCCGGGATGTTTTTTGGACGCAGATCCGAACCAACGTACACAACCCGACTATTCAACGTTGCACAAAGTTTATCATTTGGCCCCAAAAAGTACTGCGCGGTATCAAGAAAAACATCTTCAACCCTCAACACCTCTGTCTCTACCCTTATATCCTGCCCCAATTTTAACGGGGAACGATAATCTATATTCAGGTTTTTTATAACAAAACCATCACCCACAGGTATTTTTTTATCACGCAACCAATTCATGCGTGCGCGTTCTGCAATTTCGATATACCGCCCATGATAAACAATACCAGCCGCATCAGTATCTGCATAGGCAATTGAAAAATCATACTTATGTCTTGGCATTTTTACAATTCCTTTTATTTTTCCAATCCTAAATGTTTATACCCCGCCTCTGTAATAACACGTCCACGTGGGGTACGTTGCACAAACCCCAATTGCATCAAATAGGGTTCTATTACATCCTCTATCGTATCGCTCGGTTCTGACAATGCAGCGGCTAAATTTTCCACGCCAACCGGCCCCCCCGCATAAAATTTAATTATCATATTCATGTATTCACGATCGATTTCATCCAGACCACACCCGTCAATGTGCAATTGAAACAAAGTGGTCTTGATTGTATCGGCTGTGATTTGATTTCTTCCCAACGCACACGCGAAATCACGCGCACGCTTTAGCAACCTGTTTGCGATACGTGGGGTTCCCCGCGCAGACCGCGCCAGCATCAGCGCCCCATCCGCATCAATTGGCGTCCCCAGAATATTCGCACTGCGCATAATAATCTTGGCCAAATCTTCTGGCGAATAAAATGTTAAACGCAAATCGATTCCAAACCTATCCCGCAACGGATTTGACAGCAGCCCCGTACGTGTTGTTGCCCCGACCAACGTAAACGGGGGCAGGTCGATACGCACACTTTTTGCGCTGGGTCCTTCGCCCAACATAATATCCAGCTTAAAATCCTCCATTGCCGAATACAACACTTCTTCGATTGCCGTTGGCAATCTGTGAATTTCATCAATAAACAACACATCCATCGGCTCCAGCGCCGTCAGAATCGCAGCCAAATCCCCCTGTTTGGTCAACATAGGCGCCGACGTAGCGCGAAAATTTGTCCCCAGCTCATTCGCCACAATATGTGCCAACGTCGTTTTTCCCAATCCTGGGGGGCCATACAGTAATACGTGATCCATGGCCTCTCTTCGACTGCGCGCCCCGGAAATAAACACCGACAAATTCTGTTTCAGGCTGTCATGCCCTACAAAATCCCCCAGAACACGCGGCCGAATATTCGTCGTCATATCTTCTGGGATATTAGCATCCAAAAATCTTTCATTATTTTGCATAATTACAACAACTTATCTTCTGCGTTTTCACGTCCAACATACGCCTTTAAATCATTATACATCTGTCGCAGATCCGCAGGCTGGCTATACATTGCATCTGCACCACGCACACGAATTGTTTCCAAATCAATTTGCGCCTGTTTTTTCAAAACCTGAGTCATGTGAGTGGCGAACGCACGCGCTTCATCTGATTCCGCCGCCCCCTGCAATAACAATCCACGATTTGGACGTGGCGACAAGAACGCAAAATCAGACACTGACACATCTGGCGAAACCAATGCGAACCCAGATATTTCGGGGCGCCTCATCATCGCCTGCAACACATACCACGCACCTAAATGATTCCCCGCCAACCATATTTTATCACTATCTTCATTATGATTTTGAATCCAGTCAATTACAGTCGCGATATCCAGCATATTTTCAGACGTCGTCCCAATCGTCCCTTCTGAATCACCAACCCCACGATAATTAAATCGAACAACAGAAAAACCAGCATCCATAAATGCACGAAACATCGCATACGACACCCGATCGTTCATATGAAACTTTTGTCGCGGATTTCCTGATAAAATAACCGCCAATGGCGCCGCCTCTTGTACAGATTTATGATACACCGCATGCAGTTTGCCAGATTCACCAGAAATAATCAAATCGACCATTGTTTCACCTTTCTTACTATTTCATCCACCCCTAAATTAGACCAAAGCAATCACAAATTTCAATAAAAATATTTTTTTGTTTTGACACAATTATCTAAAATGTTCTAACATTCAACACGAGAGAACCAAAGGCAACACAATGTTAAGACCTATTTTGACGGCTGTTTTAGTTGGATTGTACGCATTTTCTGCCCATGCAGACGATATTATCTATGATAATTTTCAAACAATTTATACCGAAACACCGGTCCAATCGTACTACGCATATCCTGATGACCCAAATTTTATTCCAGAAACAGAATTTATGGAACGCGCAGACAGCCTGGATTATGATCAGAACATAATTGACGCGCGCACGATTGAATCGAATGCACATCCCGGCGTAATGTTTGCGGATCGTCCAATGGTTATATGTCGTAATTTTGGGTGCACACGCCTGAACGATCGCATAACCCGTTCATTTTTATTCAACAGTTTGGCAAACATGTTTATGATGAATGGCCACTCGCGCATGTACATTTGCGAAGCGGATCCATTTTCACGTGACTGCTTGCAATCTGGCATTTCTTTCCCTGTTCGCAGTGGAATTGCAAATGCAATGGTAAAAATCCCCAAGGCTACAATATCCCAGGTCAGCATGTCTACCGGTCTGTCCAAGGCCACTGTCGGCATGACATACGAATTTTTGGTAAACGGCATCAGCCGTATATGCGAACCAACCGTAATGGACATTGTTGTCCCCGTAAATTCCGAAGCGATTTTATCCAATCGCGAATTTGCCTGCAACATGACCAGCGATGGCATCAGCAGCGTATCACTGATCGTCAGCTTGGATTACATTGACCTGGACTATGGCATCCTGGGCGGATACTATTCTTTGGGAATGCAGGGCCCAACAACGGGCGGTGGCACGGGTTACGCGCTGTTCAAGACAGAATTCGCCACAGGCAACATGCAATTTCGCGCAGCCACATACGACGAAGACATGATGGGCGCCAACAACGCCATGCGAACAATACAGCCCGGCGAATACGCTGTTGAACCATTAAACAAATAAACTGTCTTCCTAGAATTCATAAATACCAGTTCTAGCCGACAGATGACGGACAAATTTATGAATAAAACCATTTTGATTATTGACGATGATGAAATGTTGCGCAAAGCCCTGGCATCGGGTTTGCGCAACGAACATTTTAACGTAATAACATCGTCTTCTGCGGAAAACGCGACCGATGTACTTAACAGAATATCCATTGACGCAATCATTCTGGACCGCATGATGTCCGGGATGGACGGCCTGACGTTTTTAAAGAGCATTCGCGCTACAGGCAATGCCACACCCGTATTAATGCTGACCGCGCTAAGTGGTCCAGAAAACGCCATCGACGGCCTGACATTTGGCGCGAACGATTACCTGGCAAAACCGTTTCAAATCCGTGAACTGATTCTCAGGCTCAGAAATATTATCCCAGAAACAACATCACCACACAAAAAGATGCCGAACGGTCTAATTTTCACAGACAATGAATTTTTCATTTCAGGCCCGTCAAACACCCCCCAACTGTTGGGCCTGTCTGGCGAAGAAAAAAAGCTGCTGCAATTACTGACCAGCCCCATTGGAAACATTGCGCCTGCGCCACCAATGGTCGCAAAACGCTTGCGCAACAAATTAAATTTAGTATTATCACACCTAGACATAATAACAATTCGGGGACGTGGATACAAATTAATTGACAAATCCGCAACCCCCGCAACATAAACGGAATATAACATGAGATTGATTCCACGCAGTTTTTTATGGCGCACAATTTTGATGATTTTAATCCCCCTGATTGTCGCCCAGGTAATTGTTGCCAATGCATTTTTTGGCAATCACTGGTCACGTGTACACGAAACATTGGCGCGCACACTGGCCGGCGAAATAACAACAATGATGAATTTCATGGACAATGGCAATATCAGCGCCGCACAGCAAATGGCGCGCGACATTGGCATTAATGTCACATTCCACGAAAAACTGAACCGCCCAAAGCACAACGACAATCACGCGCGCGAAACCGGCAAACTGGCATCTGAATTATCAAAGCGGCTGCAGCGTCGTGCGAACATATACATGGATCGTGGCAAACGCCTGGTTTACGTGGATGTCCCGACACGCGACAACAAAATCGCAACATTTGGCACATCACTATACAGAATTTATTCAACCAGCACCGAAGTTTTTATCATCTGGCTGCTGGGGTCTATTCTGATTGTATCTATTTTAATCAGTCCATTTATAATCATGCACACCCGCAGTATTCGTCGCATTGCCCGTGCTGCCAGCAGATTTGGTCGCGGGCTTGACGCACCTGGATTCAGCCCCACAGGCTCCAAAGAAATCCGCGAAGCGGCCACTTCTATGATTACTATGAAGGAACGCCTGGACAGATACAATCGCACACGCACAGACATGCTGAACGCGGTCAGTCACGATTTAAAGGCACCACTAACACGCATGCGCCTGGCGGTTGAAACGAACACTGCTAACAACGACGATTTAATTCGCGACATCGATCGTATGACAGAAATGGTAAATGGGTACCTGGCATTTGCCCGTGGCGAAACACCCGAAATAGAACAGGCAACCGAATTACCGCCAATGCTGACCCGAATTGCGCGTGATGCGGCCCCTGACAAGAAAATCATCACAGATTTTCCAGACGCCCCCGCACAGTTCTATGCACGCCCCATGGCATTGGCGCGCGCGTTCAGCAACATAATCGAAAACGCTGCCAGATACGCGAACAAGATAATAAAAATAACAGAACGCGACTCTGCAGAAAACATTGAAATCATTATCGAAGATGATGGTCCCGGCATCCCAGACAACCGCAAACGTGACGCAATGCGCCCATTTGTCCGCCTGGATGACGCCCGCGCCAGCGACACCGGCGGCACAGGACTGGGCCTGTCAATCGCACAAACCGCGATTGAAAATCATGGCGGACAAATATTCCTGGAAGACAGCGAATTCGGCGGTCTGCGCGTCAGAATCATCCTGCCAATATAATAAACACACGAAGGGTATCAAAAAATGAACTTATACAAATATGTATCGAATGCAATTAACGAAAAACTGGGGACACGTGTCAACCTAGAGGTTCCACGCAACCGCGACTTTGGCGATTTTTCCACAAATGCCGCCATGGTTATGGCAAAATCTGCCGGTAAAAATCCACGCGAATTGGCGGCGGAAATTTTGCCAAAACTGACCGAACTGGACTTTGTTGCCGACGCATCAATCGCCGGCCCCGGTTTTATTAACATTAAAATAAAAGACGAATTTATCTGGGATTCTGCAACTCAACCACAGACCCCAAAAACCGACACACCACAAACAATTGATTTAGACTATGGCGCATATAATGTGGCAAAATCCTTACATATCGGCCATCTGCGCACATCGATTGTTGGCGACACATTTAATCGCATTGCAAAATTACTGGGGCATAAAACATATTCGTGGAATCATATTGGCGACTGGGGCAAACCAATGGCATTAATAATTGCATGGATTGAACGCCTGCACCCAGAATTACCGTATTTCAGTGACAATTTTGACCCAAACACATCGGTCGACTTTGAAATCAATCCATCTGAATTAAACACATACTATCCTGCCGCCAGTGCTTTTGCAAAAGAAAACCCAGAATTCCAGGCACATGCCCAGGACATCAAGGCAAAATTCCAAGACGGACATGCAGGCTATTTCGCACTATATGAAAAGTTCTTGAAAATATCACTGGATATGATGAACGAAACGGTAAAACGTTTGAATATTTTACCATTTGACTATGACTTAGGCGAACGTAATGCCGCAAAATATCTGGACGATGTTGAAAAAATTCTGCGCGCAAAAAATTTAATCACCGAAAGCGATGGCGCTCAGGTTATTATTGTAAAGCGCGACGACGACAATAAACCAATGCCGCCATATATGTGGACAGATTCACGTGGCGCAGACACGTATGATTCCACCGACCTAGCAGCGGTTTATTGTCGCAAACAAACGGACAACCCCGACCGCATTATTTATTTCACCGATCTGCGCCAAGGACTGCATTTTGAACAACTGTTCCGCGCATCAGAAATTTCCGACATATTTGATTACGACAGGTTTGAACACATCGGATACGGCACAATTAATGGTCGCGATGGCAAACCATTTAAAACCCGTGACGGCAATGCCGCCGGCCTGGATGACATTATCGACGCGGTAAACGATGCCGTAAACGCACGCGTATCTGAATCTGGCAAAACGCTGGACGCGGATACAATCTCTGCTATTGAGCTGGCGGCGGTAAAATTCAACGATTTGATGCACGACGTACGGTCTGATTATATTTTTGACCCTGCATCCGTCACCAGTTTCGAAGGTCGCACTGGCCCATACATTTTATACACCGCCGTTCGTTTAAACAGTGTATTAAAACGCGCAACCGCCAAACCGTCCACAACCTATACGCCAATGACCACAGACGAACGCAATCTGTTGATTGGCATTTTAGATTTTGAACGCACGGTACACAGCGCATTTGACAATCGCGCAACAGACACGATTGCAAACTATGCCTATGATTTGTGCCAGTTGATAAATACTTTCTATCACAACTGCCCAATTCTGCGCGACGATATCCCTGACGCGACCAGGGCGGGGCGCCTGCACATCGCGCAAATCGCACGCGACACATTGGCAAAAACGATTGATTTAATGGGTCTTAAAATCCCATCTGAAATGTAAAAAACGCCCATTTGGGCGTTTTTTATTTCTTGTCACAAAACATTATGCGTATTCACCAAAAACTATATCAGCAAATTACACAAAACACCGCCTTAGTCACAAACATTAGCCCACTAAAAATCCCCCAAATGGGGGATTTTCTTATTTTGCATTCTTTTCTGCAGATGTGGCTGCCAAATCTTCCACGATACGGGCTTTTTTACCAGACAATCCACGCAAGAAGAATAATTTTGCACGACGTACTTTACCAATACGAACCTTTTCAATCTTTTCGATTGCTGGGCTGTACAGTGGGAATTTACGTTCCACACCAACACCGTATGATTCACGACGCACTGTAAAGGATGCATTATTCCCATTACCACCATCACGTGCGATAACAACACCTTCGAACACCTGGATACGGAATTTATCACCATCTTTAATTTTAACGTGAACTTTCAATGTATCCCCAGCCTTGAAGTTTGGGATTTTTTTATCCGCCGACAGTTTTGCAACCTGGGCAGCTTCGATTTTTTTAATAATGCTCATTTTTCATTTTCCTTTATTAAGTCCGGCCGACGTTCTTTTGTTATGTCAACCGATTGTTGTTTCCGCCACCGTTCGATATTGCCGTGGTGACCGGACAGCAGGACTTCTGGGACGCTTCGTCCACGCCATACTGACGGACGGGTATATAACGGCCATTCCAACCCGCCGATTTCGAAACTTTCATTTTCAGTGGTATCCTTGCCACCGTGAACTACATTATCCATCACGCGAACGCAACTGTCAATAAAAACTTGCGCGGCAACCTCACCACCTGACAGTATATAATCGCCAATGGACAGTTCCATTATATCATATTCTTCGATGATTCGTTCATCAATTCCTTCGTACCGCCCACACAACAGGGTATATGTCGCATCGGGATGCGCGGTAAACTCACGAACCATTTTTTGATTCAAGGTCGGACCACGTGGTGAAAAATATATAATTTTACCACGGTTTTTGATTGAATCGATTGCGCCACCCAGAACATCTGGTCGCATAACCATTCCCGCCCCGCCACCAAATTGCGTATCATCAACACTGCCATAATTATTAATGGCGAAATCACGAATATTAATTGCCTCATACGACCAAATTCCACGTTCCAGCGCGCGCCCAACAACACCGCCCGACAGCGTACCTGGAAACATTTCTGGAAAGATGGTCAATATGTTAAAATGCATTTTTTACCTTGTTTTATTCAAAACCGCCGCTCTTGTATCCTGACACTTTTGACAAACCTGCTGAACCAAACTTTTTACCCTGGGCAGCTCGTGTCGAATTTCATGTTCCGCACCACGCAATATAACATTACAAACAAATTTTCCACCTGAAATCATATCACCACTGACACAAAAATTCGGCGATGGTGTAAAAACATCATATAATGGACATCTTGGGCGTGGATTTGAACAATTCGCACGAACCGCCCGCACACTACTTTCTACAGAATACTTTTTTTTCATAATTAATCCTCTTTTTTATCTACTATTTTGACACATGGCACACATCTGTTTAGTCATTTCATACACAGTTGGGAACAAAGCATTCTTTTCCGTTTCATTTCCCTTCAGCCCCAACTCTAAAACCAATGAATTTGCAGGTGTAACGGTCACATCGACTGAAACGTTATCTACATCCTTGAATGTTTCAACCAAGGAACATTTCTTACACGGCTTAATGCACATCAAAGATAACGAACAACCATTTGTTAACACCGCAAAGTTTGCTTTTTTCATTTTTTTACCTCACAAACACTATACGCGCACTAAAATCTACATTTGCACCATAAAATGCCACCATATCACCATTATCCAGCTCAATGATATCACCTGCGCCAAAATTCTGGAAACAATCAACCGTTCCAATTTTTTTACCATCACGCACAACATCAAAGCCTATTAAGTCCGCCTGATAATATTCCCCCTTGTTTAAATCGGGCAGGGCATCACGCATAATGTATAATTCTGTTCCACGCAACATTTCTGCAGCATTACGATCATCAACACCACGAATTTTTGCAATTATCACATTTGAATTTGGAACCGCGCGCACAAATTTAAAGTCTGCATCGGTAAAACTTGCAGAAAAAACCTTTAACTTCTTGAAATCACCTGTTGTTTCTGCAAAAGATTGCACACGCACTTCCCCACGAA
>JAFNYG010000010.1 GCA_017383325.1 Alphaproteobacteria bacterium
GATCCACTTCAGGCTTTTTCTGCATATCTAAAAATTGACGCGCATAACTGGACAGCGATTCAACATATCTGCGCTGGCCTTCGGCATAAATGGTATTGAATGCCAGCGACGATTTCCCAGACCCAGACACGCCTGTAAAGACCACCAATTTATTCTTTGGTATGTCCAAATCAATATTTTTAAGATTATTTTCGCGCGCACCGCGAATTTTAATTATTCCAGCCATAGTATTGATATATATAGTTTACACAGAAAAAAATTCAATACAAAGGGCGAAAATTCCTTTCGCCCTATACACACGTTATTTCATCGTATTTTTTATTAATGCATCTGGCGACAGTTCTATATCAGAAACTTTTTTATAATCCTGACCAATCTGGGGCACCAATGTACCATTTACCCAAACATCAACCCCCCCAGCATTACCAAATGTTGCCTTGTACACACCTTTAACCGGCACATAATAAACATCCCCTGGCATTAAAACCCGGCTAAGTTCTGTACGACCGCGCGCAT
This sequence comes from Alphaproteobacteria bacterium, assembly GCA_017383325.1. The sequence continues at coordinate 517 of JAFNYG010000010.1, forward strand.
CTTTGATTTCGACCCACGTACCAGCTTCGCCTGTCTTTTTATTGGCCTGCAAAATAATCTTTGCCACTGCGCGATTATCAGTACCAAAACGTTCACGAACCGGATAGTTATATTCCGGTTCTTTCACCATATCTTCCACTGACACAACGACCTGTTCTGGGGTCTGCCCTTCATCAACATCCGCAGGTTTTAACATCACAACCGCAAAAACAACCAATGCGATTGCAACCAATCCACCGGCGAACCAAATCCAATTCTGATATACAAACTGATACGCCTTGCCAAATGCAACCTTGGACCAACTTTCTTCCTTAATACTTGGCATTGCACACGCAGTCGCATCGTCATCATCGTCCTTTGCACAATCTGACGACAATCCCATTTCTTTTTTTATTTTCGCAACAATTTCATCTGGATCCAACCCCAATTCCATTGCATAGTTACGCGCAAAACCCAAAATATAAACAGGTTCTGGAATCGCCTTGTAATCGCCATTTTCCAGCGCTTCTAAAAATTCTTCACGAATACACAGTTGTTTTGAAATCGTTGGGATTTCGCGCTTTCTACGTCCCGTTGTACGGGCATTTCGCAACATTTCGCCGGCTGTCATTTCCACAGGTACTTCAACATTCAAATCTGCATTTTCAATATTTTCCGTCATTTTTATGAATCCTCTAAAAAATTATTTGCCCCTAAATCATACCCCAAAATTCACGAATTGCAACCTTTAAGGAATCTGCACTATCCATTCTATTAACATTTATTCTAAACTCTGACGAATTTGGCATTCCCGCACTGTACCAGGCTGCATGCTTTCTAAACATCGGAATCGCTGTTTTTTCGCCATAATATTCTATGGCATATTCTAAATGCCGCAATACAACTTCCGCAACATTTTCTATACTCTTAATTCCGCAAATTTCCGCCAACACCCATGGCCGCCCCAGAATTCCGCGTCCTATCATGGCGCCGGCATACCCCAAATCTTCCAGTCCTGCGACATCCGCCGCACACTTTATATCCCCATTTGCGATAATCGGTATCGGCATATCAGACACATCCGGATGCACAGCATTCCCCAGATACAACTGCGCCCGCGTCCGCCCATGCAGGGCCGCAAACCGCACCCCACAATCTGCAGCGATTCGGATTAAATTTTTCCAATCCTTATTCTCTTCATCCCATCCCAATCGGGTTTTAATTGACACCGGTATATCAACAGCCCCAACAACCGCCCGCATAATTTTTCCAGCCAACATATGATCACGCATTAAATGCGCCCCGGCGCCGGCACGCGTCGCAACCTTGGGCACAGGGCAGCCCATATTAATATCAATCCACTTTGCCCCTGCGTCCTGCAAAATACGGGCAGCATCCGCCATTAACTTTACATCCGCGCCAAAAATTTGCGCACCAACATTACCTTCGTCCGCATAATTATCAAAGTTCCGCAGACAATTTTTATGCGCACCAACCAGCGAATGACACGATATCATTTCTGTCACCATCGGCGCATTTGGCGAAAATTCACGAACAATGCGCCGAAACGGCCGATCCGAAATCCCGGCCAACGGCGCAGCAAAAATTTGATTATCTTTAAACATTTGTGATATAATGCCATTTATGAAGGAAAAAATCAAAAATTTATTCGTTTTTTTATCACGCGCTTGGTCTGGTGGCATTCGGGGCAAGCTGGGGATTATTCTGACGTTATTTGCATGTTTTATGTTCATCGGCATGTTTTGGGGCGACGTAAACATCCAACGTTTTGGTCTAAACATATGGAAATTAAATAACGAACGTGAACTGTTGGTTTCTGAACAGGCCACATTAAACGAACTTTATCGTCACATAAATCTGCTGCAAAATTATAGCCCAGATTACATCGAAGAACTTGGGCTAAAATATCTAAATATTGGCGACCCCAAGGCAAAGATATTAAAAATATAATCCCGGAATTACCGGGATTTTATTTTAGTTTAACATCAATATCACACCATTTAAATACGTTGCAAAAACCAGCCACGCAATATACGGCCACACCAGATATGATGCCCCACGACTGATTGGTCTGAACGCAATCGCCATCCAAACTGCCACAGCCACCAATGCAACAATACATATCATTGCACCGCCAACCATATGCAAACCAAAGAACAAATAACTCCACAGCGCGTTCAGCCCCATTTGCACGACAAACAAAGTATACGCCAATGCCTTGTTCTGGCGTGTTTTACCGCTGCGCATGATTAAATACAGCGCGATTCCCAACAGCGTATACAAAATCAACCATGCAATACTGAACACCCACCCGTTTGGTGTCAATCCGGACTGCACCAATCCATTATACCATTCATTTGCCCCTGGCGACATCGGCGAAAAGAATCCGCCGATAATACCTGGCACAAACGAAATAACAATTGCTAAAACAAAAGTCCAAAATTTTTTCATACCTCTTCTCCTTTCAGGGTAATACTATCATAAACTTTATACAACAATAACAGGAACCATTACCCAAAATAATGCTACAAAATGATATTTTTTAATTCTTAAAAATAAACAACCTATACAGAAACCACAATCACTTATATTTAATAAAACAAAAAAACAAACCGTCCATGCGGACGGTTAAATCTCTGGCACACCCTACAGGATTGTAATTCCCATATTCGCTATCGCTCTATGAGCCCCTTTTGCCTGCGGCTCGAACCTACAGGTTCTCATCCAAGTCTGTGCAACAAAAATTAAACCGCCCTGCCGGACGGTTGAATTTCTGGCACGCCCTACAGGATTCGAACCTGTGACCTGCAGATTAGAAATCTGATGCTCTATCCAGCTGAGCTAAGGGCGCAACAACAAGTATTTTATACTAATTTTTATAAAATTCAAGCCCGAAGCAAACAAAATCAATGCACAGTCCCATTTCCACAACACAACCGCACAAACAATTAAAAACAACACCGATTCGACAATCAACAACAGCACGATGGGACATACAGTATCCAAACATCTTGCATACCGACATTTTTATTCTTTCATCAATCCCAAATTTTCCGGCATCAAATTCCCCACAGCCGCCAGAACCGCGAAATACGCAGCAATCCTAGCATGCTTTGCACGTACATTTGCCACACGCGAATTCAGCAATTCCTGTTCTGCATTCAACACATCCAAAACCGTACGACGCCCATGTTTTTGTTCATCCCGAATCCCATTTAATGCATTTTCATTCGCATTAATACTGGCCTGTGTCGCATTGATTGCGTATTCTTGCGATTGATAAATATTCCACGCCGCCCGCAAATTTTCCAACACCACACGACGCGCATTTACAATTTGCTTATGAATACCGGCAACATTTGCGCGAACTTTTTCTGCATTGGCAAACGCGTTTCCCCGATCATATAACGGCACACGCAAATAGACCCCAACACGACTGTCTGTAATATCATCCAAGAATGGCACATTATCCATCTGTTGAACCGAACCACGCACATCAATTGACGGCAGAATCGATTTATACGCAATTTTTATATTTTCTTTTGCTGCAATTTCTTGGGCATCCAGCGCACGCAACGCTGGATGATTTCGCAATGCGTCTTCTTCTGCACTATGAATCGATTCAGGAAACAAATACCTGACCCGCGTCACATCAATTTCAGAAAATTTTACAGGCACCCTGCCATAGATACGTCGAAATACCTCTATTGCATTTTCATATTTCGCCGTTGCATCAATCACTGCATATTTTGCCCCTTCCAGGCGCGCCAACGCCTGTGACACGTCTGTTTTGGTCAATTTTCCGACATCGGCACCATCTTTTACAAACTGATAATATTCCACCAGTACACGTTCATTATTTTGATTCAATTCCATAACGGCACGCGCATTTAAAACCTCGACATAGGCATTTATTGCATCAATCAGCACATCTTGTTCAATCGCGTTCAGATTTGCCAAAACCGCATCATATTGAACGCGTGCACTGCGCACACTTGCGAACATTGCACCCCCTTGGAATACATTTTGTTGAAACTCTATTCCATATTGCATGGGCGCATAATCAAAATCATACCCCAAGACAGACGTTTGTGCCACCCCTACATTTCCCGTCAGCCCCAAATATGGCTGCATTTCCGTCCTGGACGCATCAATATTGGCCTGTGCGGCGTCTAAATCTGTCCGTCCTTGCCCAATTATTGGGTTACTGTCATACACGAACTGCAATTCATCGTACATATCTGCCACGGCACTATTTATCCACAACATCCCCCCCAACAAACAAACCGCTATTGTTTTCATTTATACCTCCGACCTATAAAGTTGTTTTAAAACGTCGCAACGCCACCACCCAAATCAGTCCCCCGACCGCCATCATTGCGCCTGCATGTCGGGCAAAATAAACCCAATCTGGCCCCTTTAACATTATATTACGCACCAAATATGCATAATGACTTAATGGATTTATATAACTTATCCAGCGCAAAACAATCGGCATGTTTTCCGTTGATATAATTGCCCCAGACAACATCAACGCCAAGAACGCCACAATAATCAACCCCAACATCGCCTGTTGCTGTGTATACGTATATGTTGCCAACCAAACACCAATCCCACACGCCGGCACACAGAACGCCAAAAAAGACAATAAAAACATAATTTGCGACCCAACGAACGGCACCCGAAAAACAATCATCCCCACAATTACAATAGACAACATAACCAAAGCCGAAACTATAACATATGGCCCAACCTTGCCGGCAACGATATAGTATTTTGATATCGGCGCCGAAATCAATGTTTCCATTGTCCCGGTCTCCTTTTCTTTCGTAATCGATACTGCAATCAAGATCAGCAACGCCAAAAACACCAATATCGCAACCATAGACGGCACCATAAAAAACTTTGTATCCAGTTGCGGATTAAACAAAACCCGAACGTTAAAATTTATTGGTGCATCAGTTGCGCTGTGCGTCACATCCATCAACGTTTGCGTAATAATGGCGCGCAGGTATGCCTCTATACTGTACGCCTTTAGTATATTCATAGAATCGATAAGTATTTGGATTTCTGAATTTCCACGCACAAAACTGCGTGTCAGCCCATCTTCTGGCACAACAATTGCAACATCTGCCACCCCACTTTGAACTGCATTAACCGGATCCAGGTTTGCATTTACCCCCGCATCAACAAAAAAACCAGAACCAATCGCACGATTATAGACCTGTTCTGCGATTGTATCGTTTGGCCTGCTTTTCATAACCAGTCGCAAATTATCTGCCTGGAACGTAATCGCCCCAGACAACAGCACCATTTGAACCACTGGCATAATCAATATTGCCACCATCAAAATCGGGTCACGCAATAACGCGACCATTTCTTTTTTAAAAAATCCGTATAACACCCCCCACTTCATTCCAAAGACCTTTTAAACCCAAACACACAAAACATCAATATTATTACCGCCTGCAGCCCCAGCACCGCATACAACCACCAAATATCACCAAACGAACTGCCCTTTAGAAATTGATCACGTGTTATATCCATATAAAACCGCGCAGGAAACATGGACGACACATATTGATATCCGCGCCCCATGTATTCAATTGGAAAACAAGGGGCAACGCTGGCTCATCACTCAGTCCAAAAAGACTGGCTACGAATTGAAAATACCCATCTTTCTGATTTTTGGAGGACGGGCGCAACGGATATTGGAGAAATATCCCTCATTGGCAGAGTTTA
>JAFNYG010000061.1 GCA_017383325.1 Alphaproteobacteria bacterium
ACATTTTTCGCAGAATTCGGCATCAAATCCAGAACCAGACAATATGCGTTTGGTATTGGTCATCAGGCGTTCAGATTCTTCACCAAACAGTTTATAATCATCACAATCATGCAATAATGCAGCAGCAGCCACCAAATCACGATTAGCAGATGTAATTTCATCACAAAATTTCATTGCCATATTATAAACGCGAAACACATGTTTATCATCATGCCCGTTAGAGTTATTTTTAAGTAATTCAATCACTGCATTTTTTATATATTCAACACCTGTCATACAGACACCTTTATTGCAGCATGACATGCTATCATAAAAAACTATATATGTCCAAATGTTATTAAAAAAGTTCGAAAGTTGAAAAAATTTACAAATTTTTATTTGTTGACTTTCGAACTCGCCAAAGTCTTATATTTTTGCCCTCTGGAATGCGCACGAGACCTTGATAAACAATAACCAACCGCAGGGCAAAAAGTCTATCAAAAACATCCGTTTTTGCGCGGTTGCTAATTGTTCATCTGCGTATTCGCCATGCGCTTTGCTCTGGCGTATCCGTGCGCCCAGGAATAAATAAAAACACCCAAAAGGGTGTTTTTGTTTATTTTGGTTGGGGCGCACACAGGGGTGTGGGGATGTCCCCCACTAGGGTTTTGGGAAATCTGTGATTTTCCGAAACACGTACAAAACATTGATAATGTTTTGCAGTACAATCACCGATTGTACAATCCGTGCGTATACCAAATAAAAAATGCCCCACCGGGCATTGTTTATTCTGGTTGGGGCGCACGGATTCGAACCATGATAAAGAGAACCAAAATCTCTTGTCCTACCATTAGACGACACCCCAATGTACCGGCAATTATAACTGTTGCACAAATTTTTGCAATAACAAAATACAGATTTTCCATACAAAAAAATCCCCCAAATTTTTTGGGGGATAATTACTCAGTTTTTCTTGCGTACCTGAATATGTACTTCGCGCAACTGTTTTTCTGTCACAGTTGTTGGCGCCCCCATCATCAGGTCCTGTCCCCTTTGATTTGTTGGGAATATCACAACCTGGCGCAGATTTGGTTCATCCAACATAATCTGAACCAGTCGATCCAAACCGAACGCGCACCCACCGTGCGGTGGCGCACCATATTGGAACGCGGTATACATTCCGCCAAACTTTTCTTTGACGATTTCTTCACTGTACCCTGTTATGTCAAAGCACTTTAACATAACCTCTGGGTTAAAGTTACGCAAACCACCACTGCAAATTTCTGCGCCATTTAACACCATATCAAATTGCGCAGCCTTGATTTCCAATGGATTTTTAGTATTCAATTCTTGCAATGTCGCCATCGGGAACGAGAACGGATTATGCGTAAACGCGATACCTGTTGGCGATTCTTCATCTGCCTCAAAGAATGGGAATTCTTCTATCCAACAGAAACGGAATTCTTTTGGATCAATCAGCCCCAAATCATCGCCTAATTTATTACGCAGTTTTCCTGCGGCCTTGGCGGCTGCATTCTTTTCATCACACACAAAGAACAACGACGAATTATCACCTGCAATTTCGCGCAGTTTTGCAACCCGTCCTTCGTCTAATTTTTTAGCAACCGGCCCCTTGGCTTCGTCGGCAAAAACAATATATCCCAATCCACCCAGTCCTAATTCTTTGACCGCAAATTCACCCAATTTATCAAACCAAGAACGTGGTTTGTCCGCTGAATTTGGTGCGGGTATTGCACGCACAACACTGCCATTTTCAACCGCATTTGCAAAGATTCCAAAATCAGATCCACGGAAAATTTCCGTCACATCATGAATAATGATTGGATTACGCAAATCTGGTTTATCTGATCCATATTTCAACATTGCTTCATCAAATGGAATATGTGGTATTTCTGGATGCACCTTGGCCCCTGGGACAAATTCGCGAATCATTTCTGGCATCAGCGTATTACCCACCGCCTGAATATCTGGCAAATCCACAAACGACATTTCCAAATCCAACTGATAGAATTCCAGTAATCTGTCTGCACGCAAATCTTCGTCACGGAAACATGGCGCAATCTGGAAATAGCGGTCAAATCCCGAAATCTGAATAAACTGTTTGAACTGTTGTGGCGCCTGTGGCAATGCATAGAACATACCATGATGATTGCGGCTTGGCACAATAAAGTCACGTGCACCTTCTGGGCTGGACGCGGTTAAAATAGGTGTCTGGAATTCCGAAAAACCCATATCCCACATTTTATCACGAATATATTTCATCACACGGTTACGGAACAAAATATTTTTATGCAAACTTTCACGTCTTAAATCGATATATCTATATTTCAAACGCAAATCTTCGGCGACCGAATCGTCATCCCCGAACACCTGGAACGGCAACACATCTGAATTAGTCAACACTTCAAAAGAATCTGCCTGAATTTCAATACCACCGGTTGGAATTTTATCATTAACTGCATTTGCGTCACGCGCAACGACACTGCCCTGCACCTTGATAACAGATTCCGGGCGCACTTTTTCCAGTGCTTCATTTCCCCCATCAAAAACAATCTGTGTAATTCCATAATTATCGCGCAGGTCAACAAACATCAACGCCCCATGGTCGCGTTTACGATGCACCCACCCCGACAAGACAACTTGTTCACCAACATTACTTGTATTTAATTCGCCACAAGTATGCGTTCTGTACTTTGATTTCAAAGATAACATCTTGGTCCCTTTTTCATTTTGGGCGCGAAATAAAACATTGGAATTTCGGCACCCGCTTTTAATTGTTAAACCTTGGGGGCGCAAGTCATTTATGGCTGCGCGGTGCCACCCCAAACTTATAACTTTATTCACCCAGGAACGAACACTCTATGGTTGTCAATCACGTCATCATGTTCCAGCCTGCGACGTGCAGATTCTAAATCATAAAAAATAAAATTTCAACAAAAAACCCGCATTTTCATTGCGGGTTTTTCTGTCTGACATCATGCAATTATTCATGACGATCTGGATATTTACCATCTATCAGGTTTTTGCGCACCACATGGTGTTTAACCTTTTGTGTACTGGTCAATGGCAAATCATCTGTTGTCATTGCAAAATGGGTCACCCATTTATAGCTGGCAACCTTTTTATTTTCTGCTGCGATTGCCGCCCCCAGTTTTTCTAATGTCATACCCTCTTCTACGCTAAACACCGCATATGTTACGGTTTTATCCTTTACCCGATGTTCGAACACTGCAACATTTTTAACGCCTGGGATGGTAATGAACATACCTTCCAACTCGTCCGGATAAACATTTTTACCACTGTCCAAAACGATGACCTGCTTTTTACGACCAGCAAAATGCAATTCACCATTTTTATCCATAGACACCATGTCACCTGTATTAAAGAATCCACGTTCATCAAATATTTCTTTATTTGCTTCTTCGTTATTCAGGTATCCACCGAACACCTGGTGACCGCGCAACCACAGAACCCCAACACCATCTTCGTTTTTATCACGAATTTCACATTCGTTATTCAGTGTTGGTCCACCAAAGGCAAATGGGAAACGCTTTTTAGTTGGTTTTGAAATACAGATTGGTCCAACAGTTTCTGTCAAACCATATCCCTGAATAAATGTCAGCCCCAAACGTTCATAGAACGTTTCAACCTCTGGCTTGGTTGCGGCCCCACCTGCGATTAACAGACGCGCCCGTCCACCAAACACATCCAAAATTGGTTTTTGAACCTTGCGTACCAATGCACCCAGACCAATTTTTTGCAAGAGCTTACCACGCTTTAACACAAGTGATACCAACCACCATTTTTTCTGTGCCTTGACATTATCAATAATTCTGTTACGGAAAACTTCCCACAATCTTGGCACCGCCGGGATAACCTGTGGACGGTATTTTTTAAAGTCCGCCATAATTTCCTTTGGATTAATTGTTGGCTGTAATAACACACCTGCCCCGAAATGAATTGTTGCCAAAATTTCGACACCAAATCCAAACACGTGATACATTGGCAAGAATCCGTACAATATATCCCCTTCGCGAATCCATTCCGCCATCGATTCCAACGAATTTGCACATTCAACCAGATTAAAGTGTGTCAGTGGCACAACCTTTGGCGTACCTGTTGAACCCGACGTAAACGACATTGTTGCGATATCCAAAGATTCAACCGCCGCCGGTTTCAAATCTGGATTCACCTTGCCATCTTTTTTGGTGATATCATAAAATGTAAATTTATCTGTTTTATAAAAGAAAGACTTTTCCGCACAAACCAATTTACAATTTGTCGTTGTTGTCATATTGTCATATTCAAACGGCGTCAGATTTGTATCCAGCAACAACACCGTCCCCCCCAGATACCAAATCGCAAACAGCGAAATTGGAAATTCAGGAATATTATGTGACAAAATACCAACCACATCACCTTTTTTCACACCGGCCTTATCCAGTGACGCTGCGCGCGCCTTGACCAAGCCGACAAAATCTTTGTACGAAACGCCTTCGCGCACCAGATACAAATTATCTGGCCATGTTTGGGCAGCTCTTTCTAACAATTGATACATATTCATGTTATAAAAATCCTTGTTGTTTTTTATATTGGACACGGATATTATACTCATGAATAAAAGGAAAGCAAATATGAAAATCTTGACATTAAATATCAACTCTATACGCGCCCATATTGAAAGCTTTATTGACATCCTGCGTCGTGGTGAATATGACACAATCCTGGTCCAGGAATTAAAGGTTGAAACCGCAAATTTTCCCCACATGCTGTTTGACGAATTCGGCTATAACATCAAGGTTTTTGGTCAAAAATCATGGAATGGGGTTGCTATTTTCTCTAAATTTTCAATAGAAGACACCATTCTTGGCATGCCAAATTACGCCGACCCGAATGCCCGCTTTCTTGAATGCGTAATTGACGGTCGCATACGTATTATCAACACATACATGCCCAATGGGGACACCGTCGAATCACCAAAATTCCCGTACAAATTGGAATGGATGCGTGCATTCACAGACTATATCAGCCAATATCTGGATTCCCCAGAACCTGTAATTATCGGTGGCGACTTTAACGTTGCAATCGAAGATCGCGACATCTGGAAACCAAAAAATTACGAAGGCATTGCAATTTCTGCACCCGCCGCACGCGCCATTATGAACGAATGGTTAAACGCCGGTTGGACAGACGCATGGCGTACCCTGCACCCGGACGAAATTGATTACACATGGTACGGATACCGCGGTCGCGATACTGTTGGCAATAAACAAGGCCTGCGCCTGGATTATTTCCTGTGTAATAAAACAGCGGCAAAAATGATAACCAATTGCGAAATCGACATTGAACCGCGCCTGCACAGCAAACCCACAGACCATTGTGGATTGATGCTGGAACTGAAATAAAAATCCCCATTTGGGGATTTTATTTATTCTGTTTTTTTCATCAAACTGAATACCGCCAACGGGAAATCCGGCGCATTGGCCAAATATGATCCAGACACCAGCAAATCCGCACCTGCATTCCAACACAACTGGGCCGTCTTGTCATTAATCCCCCCATCAACAGATATCGTAAATTTCAACCCATACTTTTTTCTGGTTGCCGCCAAAATTGAAATCTTGTGCAAAGCCCCTGGATCAAAGACCTGGCCTGCGGCCCCCGGTTTTACAGACATAACCACAACTTCGTCCAAATCACGCAAAATCTGCGTCAGCAATTTCACCGAAGAATCAGGATTTAACGCCACCCCAACACGTCGCCCAGACGCACGAATATTTCGCACAGCGGTTTTCAACCCTGACGTATTGGTCGACAATATCACGGTATCCGCGCCCGCTGCAATTGCATCTGCGGCCCAGACAACGGGGCTTTCTGTCATTAAATGCACATGCAAATGCGCATTTGTTCGTGCCCGAATATTTTTCAGTTCTTCGATACCACCTGTGATTCTATCCACATAAAACCCATCCATTATATCGACATGAATCATCGATATTCCTGCGGACCTGAACATGGTATATGTATCTGCGCGTTGCATATCAAAACATAGCGTACTGGGCAATATCGGCACAAATTTCTTAACTGGCCGGGACTTTCTGCGCAGTATTTTTCTGAACCACCCTGTACGCTGTGCCCAGCGCTCGTGCCGCGCGATATAGTTTTTACGCCTACCCTCTTCGCCTTGCCAAATATATTCCCCCAGCGCACGCACAGTTGCATCCATCGGCAGTAGCTCTGTAACAACGGCGAATGCATTTTCTATGAAATCACGCAATCCTTCTATCTCTGCGCCACCACCTGTCAGAATAATTTTTGTTGGTTTATACTTTGTAAATGACGGCAAACACCTGTCTTTTAGTTGTCCAATAATATCAACCAATATCGGCAACACAATATCATTTACATCGCCACGTGAAAAATCATATGCCCTGTCTGCCGGCGCAAATCGGTCCATTTCCTTTGGCACCAAAGACGCCACCGCGCGTTTAATTCTGTCTGCGGCATCAAAATCAATATTTAAATTCTGACAAATTGCATTTGTGATATCCGTTCCACCCAGCTTGATTTTTGTATGCCAAACCGGCCCACGATCTGTCCAAATTGACGCAGACGTAAATTCAGCCCCAAAATCTATAAACAGTGTTGTTTGTTTTTCTTGGCGGTACATTGCATTTTGCACCAACTGCGGGTCGAACATTGCGTCCGCCTGCATATGTGCCCCGCGCAACTTTTCACAGATTGCATTCACGCCATCACACGAATAAAAGATAACCCCAAACGCAGATATTAATTGTTTATCAACATGCCCCACAGGCGTATACATATTACGTGCCTGATTCGAATAATACCTCAGCGGGATAATATGCATTGGCACGAATCCATCTGGTGGGACAATCTGTGCAATTTGATTTCTAACATCCGTTGTTGTGATTTTGTGTTCCCCGCCCCACACTGTGCTTTTCGCCAGCATTTCATACTTTGCTTCGCCAAAATTTCCTGTTATATATGCAGAATCAAAATGTGTTGCGATTTGTTTTTCCAATTCATCCACAACAGACTTGATTGCAAACACAGTGTCAGTACTGTCGACCGAAAAAAATGCAGACTTGTCAATTCTGGCGCCGCGCACACGATATGCGATACCACGAACACCATACGAACCGATATCCAGGCACAAAAAAGAAGAATCGAACAAGTTCATATTTTACTTCACCAAAATTCGTGCATCATCGCGCATATCTATGACTGTGATATCACGGCTTAATATTTTATGATTATTATTCAATGTCACCAATGCCCCAATTGCCGCCACTGGATTTTTTTCTGGCAACATAACTGTTATTCCACCAAACGTATGCAGATTCCACCTGCGATTTTCTATCCATTCCAGACAGTCCAAGATTCCGACTAAATTATGTGCCGCCGTTGTAATTTCCGAAATATCATTTGGCACCGTCCCCCGAAATACCACATGCGCATCATCCCGAACCCCTGTTGGTCTGTTTACAACCGTCCCATCTGCAGACAACGGAAAGAAATTTTCACCATCTGTCCACAATGCCACCGCCGTATACAAAGACACCCGCACCGCCAAATTTCCATTTGGCAATCTGCGCACTGCCGACTGTTTAACCCCCGGCACATTACCAACCCGCGCATTCAGTGCCCCCAAATCAACAGAATACGAACGCGTTCCCGGCGCGACCCCCAATGCCGCCGCCAACCCCGACAAATCTTTATCATTTTTATCTGCCTTAATCGAAATATTCCGCACATGGGCCAGATTTCCCCGCCCCATTGCAACCATAATAACACGCGTTGCAAAATACACCGCCAAAATCACGGCAACAACAAATGACAACCAAAACCACACAGATCTTTTCATAGGCCTAATTATATCACAAACAAACACTTTTTCTAAGACAAATCAGAATCCGTCCCAGATTATTTTTATTCCCGCCCAGACTATAAAATATGTCGTTTATTATTTACATCTGGTGCCGACACAATACCATCTTGTTCCATACGTTCCATAAAGCCCGCAGCCTTGTTATATCCGATTTGCAAACGACGCTGGATATATGAAATGGTTGGTTTTTTATCACGAATCACACATTCCTTGGCGCGTTCATACAGGTCTGCTTCTTTATCACCTGATGCGTTTCCTGGGATTGCCCCTGGCAACCCTGAAACATCGCCACCACCACTGCCTTCGTCATCTGTCACACCGTCAACATATTCCGGCGTCCCCTGTGAACGCAAGAAATCACCAATCTTGGCCAATTCATCATCGGCAATAAACGCGCCATGTATACGCACAGGCACGCGTCCTGCTTCACTAAACAACATATCACCACAGGCCAACAATTGTTCTGCACCACCTTCGCCCAGACACGTTACACTGTCGATACGGCTGCGCGCTTGGAATGACACACGCGTTGGGAAATTCGCCTTGATAACACCGGTAATTGTTGTTGCATCTGGTCTTTGCGTTGCCATCACCAGGTGAATACCCGCCGCGCGCGCCTTTTGCGCGATACGCTGAACGCATGCCTCAACATCCTTGCGTGCCAGACTCATCAGGTCGGCCACCTCGTCAATAATAATAACGATATATGGAATATCCGACAAATCGATTTCCTGGGTTTCGAACAATAATTCACCTGTTTCTGGATCTGTCCCGACGGCGACTTGTTTTGTCATTTTTTCACCTGCTGCGCGTTTTTCAGCCGCCATTTCGTTATAGCTTTCGATATTACGCGCATTCAACAACTGCAACTGTTTATACCGTTCTTCCATTTCACGCACCGCCCATTTCAGTGCATTCACCGCCGCCGCGGGGTCTAACTTCACAATCGGTGTAATCAGGTGCGGAATATCATCCCAGAACCCAAAGTCCACCCCCTTTGGATCAATAATCATTAATTTACATTTATCTGGCGTAAAGTGATACACAATTGACGTAATAATCGATTGCACAAACACCGACTTACCTGACCCTGTACGTCCTGCGATTAACATATGCGGCATTTTTGCCAAATCAAAGTACATTGGATTTCCACCAATATTTACCCCCAACGCCAACGGAATTTTATACTTTGTATCAACGAACAAATCATCTTCCATCAGGCTGCGATATCGCACGGTCTGTCGTGTCACATTTACCATTTCCACACCGATAAAGTTCGTGCGTGGGATATGTGCAATACGAATATTTTCCGTTGCCATTGCGCGCGTCATATCCTTGACTGTTTTTGTAATATCTGCGATACGCATACCTGTATCTGGTTCGAATTCATACAGCGTCACAATTGGCCCTGGTTTAATTCCCATAACCTTGCCAAACACACCATATTCTGCGAAATGCGTTTCCATATTTCGTGCGTTTTGTTTCAGTTCTGGTGTAACGGTGCACTTGCTAAAATTAGATCGTTCCAACAATCTGGGATCTGGCAAAGAATATTGTGAATTTGCCCGCACTTTCTTTGGTGTTGCGGCCGGTGCAACTGGTGCCGCGACGGCTGCGACTTTTTTTGCCCCCCGCCGCGCCAACAATCCGCGCTTTTGTTTTTCGGGCTTTTCTTGATTTAAATCTTCTTTTGTTTCTTCTTGGGCTTGCTCATCTGGTTGCGCATTTACATCGGCCACGCCCGTCAAATGGAATGCCGCCGCAATTGCGCGCATTGAACGCCACCCTAACTGTACTGCGCCACGCACATGCGCCCATTTTATATGCAGCAAACTGCCCCCCATCCATAAAAACGCCAACAAACATAAAATCCCGACCAACACAACCAAATTCCCAATCAGGGCACCCAAATCATTTGCCACAATTGCCCCAAATATTCCACCAAAGGTACCCATCGGCGCCAGCATTCCAAACGCCCCTGCCCCCAAACATATCGCGATAAACCCGCGCAAGAAATTATATTCTGGCGCGCCATCACCACTCAGCGCAATCATCCGCATTCCACCCCAGCGCGCGACAGATAAAAACAAGAACAATCCCGGTATCACGCCAATGGCATACCGCACCACCCCAACGACATTGCCCATCACAGACTGTTCCCCGAATGTACTGGCCACACCAACCCCCGCCAGGTACGGGTCATAAAACAGCAACGCAAACACAGCCCACAGCCCCAGCACACAAACCACGCACCCAAACATGCGTGCCAACAAACTTTTCAGCATCCCTGAAATACTATCTGGTAAAAACTTACTTGAATTCTTTCCTGCCATATCAAGCTATATTCTATCACAAAACAACCACAAACACAAATACCACCCATAAAAAAATCCCCTTCCCGGGGATTTTTTTATCTTAATTTATCTGTTTTAACTGCGTATTTTTCCGGACTTACAAACGGGAAATACAAATCTTTTAATTTGTTACTTGCATTTTTATATTTCATTTGCTTTAACGAATTTAACAACGACTTTTGTGCTTCTTGTCTACGATAATCAGATTCGCTATACAAATCGGCCATATTCCACACAACATTTCTATAAATCAAGAAAACACTATTGTCATGTGACTTAGGCATAAATGGCGCTGGATCTACCTCCACTTCATCCTTAACACGCACATTGTAATCTGCATATTTTTTTGGATTTTCTGCAACTTTGTTCACCTGTATCATCGCCTGAGCAATGCGCGTCTGTTCGACTTTATCCTTAGCGGCATCCAATCGCTTTTGCAAATACACAATTATTTCATCAAAGAACTTTTTCAGTGTTGCATCATAATCAATCATAAATTAACCTCTTTTTTATCTTTAATTAATTATACCACAAAAAATCTTTTTTAAAAACAATATTATATTCTTTCATAGACTCATGCACATCCTGCACAATCATCCAACCCCAGAAATATTTCATAATTTCGCACCACCTAAATTAAACTTGTATACCCACATCATTTCGAACACACTTGTGATATATAACTCACACAACAAACATAGACAAACCCAGCAAAAACGTCAATATTTTGTATAAAAAAAGTTGAAAATTCATATTTTTAGTTATACCCTATACCCGATAAAACAAAAATAGGGTTTAAAATCATGAAAATTCGCAACATTGCAATTATTGCGCACGTTGACCACGGCAAAACAACATTGGTCGACAACATGCTGAAACAGGCCGGCACATTCCGCGAAAACGAACGCGTTGACGAACGCGTCATGGACAGCGGCGACATCGAACGCGAACGCGGCATTACCATTTCTGCCAAGCCTACATCAATTCAGTGGGGCGAATACAAAATCAATATTGTTGACACACCGGGCCACGCGGACTTTGGCGGCGAAGTTGAACGTATTTTATCCATGGTTGATGGTGTTGTCCTGTTGGTTGACAGCGCCGAAGGTCCCCTGCCCCAGACCAAATTTGTATTATCCAAGGCATTAAAGCTGGGGCTGCGTCCAATCGTATGTATTAACAAGGTTGATCGTAACGACGCCCGTCCAGACGAAGTCTTATCCGAAACATTTGACCTGTTTGATAAACTGGGTGCAACGGATTCGCAATTGGATTTCCCATACCTGTATTCTGTTGGTCGTGACGGCTGGGCAGTGCGCGATTTAAATGACGAACGCAAAGATTTGACCCCATTATTCCAATTAATTGTTGATCATGTCCCGGCCCCAGACTGCAACGGCAGCCGCTGCCAACTGAACGCACCATTTACAATGTTGGCCACCACGTTAGAGGCTGACCCATACGTCGGTCGTATTCTGACCGGAAAAATTGAATCTGGCACCGTTCGTGTTGGTCAATCGGTCAAGGCAATTAATCGCAATGGCGAATTTATTGAAAATGCTAAGATTACAAAAATCATTGAACATCGTGGTATTGAAAAGATTTCCCGCGACACTGCATCTGCGGGTGACATTGTCGTCGTCGCCGGTTTTTCCAAGGCAACCGTGGCAGACACCCTGTGCGATCCATCGGTCACCGAACCAATTCCAGCCATGCCAATTGATCCACCAACCCTGACGATGACATTTTTTGTAAATACGTCCCCTTTGGCGGGTAAATCTGGTAAAAAATTAACATCACGCATGATTGGCGAAAGATTGTTCAAAGAAGCCGAAACAAACATCGCCCTAAAAGTCGAACAAAGCGAAAACAACGAAGCATTCGAAGTTTCCGGTCGTGGCGAATTACAATTGGGTATTTTAATTGAAACAATGCGTCGCGAAGGGTTTGAGTTATCTGTATCGCGCCCACGCGTTGTAATGCAAACAAACGAAAACGGCGAAAAATTAGAACCAATCGAAGATGTTGTAATCGACGTTGACGATGAATTTTCTGGCGTCGTCATTGAAAAAATGACCAAGCGCAAGGCAACAATTACCGAAATGCGTGCATCGGGCGCTGGCAAAACACGCATTGTGTTTTCTGCCCCATCACGTGGCTTGATTGGATATCTGTCTGAATTCCGCACAGACACACGTGGCACCGGTATTATGAACCGCGTATTTGATAAATACGACGTGTATCGTGGCGCAATTCAGCAATATCGCCCTGGCGTTTTGGTATCAATGGAAAAAGGCAGCGCCGCCACATACGCATTATTTAACCTGCAACCACGTGGCACACTGTTCATCGACCCACAAACCGAAGTATATTCAGGTATGATTATTGGCGAACACAGCAAAGAAAACGACCTGGAAGTAAATCCGATAAAGGGCAAAGAATTAACAAACATGCGTTCGGTCACAGCGGATGAAAAATTATTCTTGGCACCACCACGCCGCATTTCATTAGAAGAAGCCCTGTCCTATATCCTGGACGACGAATTGGTTGAAATTACCCCTGATACGATTCGCCTGCGCAAAAAGGAACTGGACAGCAACACCCGCAAAAAATTAAAGAAACATACCGAAGAATAAAAAAATCCCCATTTCGGGGATTTTTTAGTCACAAAAATTTGTATCAACCTCATAATTACCGGCCCCAGTTGCATCACTAAATGTGGTTCCGGCCGGAATATAGCAACTGGTTTTATCGCCCGTATTTTTATCTGCTGATGTACCATAAATACCTGCCAGATCTGATTTCGGACATTGCACACAGTTTCCATTTTCTAAATAATAGCCTGGCTTACATGACACATATATCGGCGCATTAGCGGTACATTCTGCATATAAAGCACCACAATTCATACACATAACCAGTATAAAAAAAATCTTTTTCATCCCTAGCCCCCTACATTTACCGAACTATCCTGACATGGACAAAAACATTGCGTCAACACCCCCGGCGACGTAACACTTTCGGCCAGACCTGGTGCACCATAGCAATCTACTTCTGTTTTTGACGTATAATTGCATGTTCCATATGTCGTCTGCGTATACCCGATTGCGGTTGTCCCAGACGTGCTGCTACGTTCACACCTTTGGTTCAGCGAACTATATGTCCAGCCTGTCGGACATTTATATTCTGTCCTTTTGGTCCCATTGGGACAACAACAATACTTACCCAAATTACAATTTATCCGTTCTTTGCACTGGTCCAGCGTCAGACAAATCAGTACTGGCTCAATCGGTTCAAGCTCAATCGCCAACGCCCCACCAGACATCATTCCGCATCCTAAAAAAGCTAAAACAAAAAGTTTTTTCATATTTCATCCCCCAATAACAAACAAATATATATATAAAACAAACAATTGTAAAATCTTTTTAAAAAAATAACAAGCCCACCACATGGCGGGCTTGCTATTCTTTATTTTTCTGTATCATTCATGCTGTTCCATTGTGTTTTTAACCATGAACGAATGGCAACATTTTTTTCATTTTTTTCATCATTTTCATTATTTTCATTATTTTCATTATTTTCACCAGAATCAAGACCGATTGCTTCCTCCAAACAGTATTCACGCAGTGCCGCCGAATCAAAGTTTGACGTATCGCCATACAGTGTGCCGTTTCCAGCCGCTTCCCTAACCGCGTTCATTTTTGCCTGGCTTACCCCTGTACCGTTCAGGATTTCATTCAACGTCACAATATTACGACATGTATTTGTTGTGTAATCCTGGGTATTCAAACATGTCGCAGAATCAGCCTTGTCGATAACAGCCTTGAACTGTGCCATCGATGGGTTACAAACCATTTCTTCATAACACGACGGAACATTTGCCACCTGGGAACAGTATGTACGTATACGCGATGCTGTCCACACAGAACTATTACCCGGCCCATGCGAATCCAGTTGCGCTTCATAACATTCATACAGTTCACTGATACATGCATTAAAGTTTGTTCCTGCTTGAACCGCAGCGGCCAATATACCTTCTGTTTCTTCCTGTTCAAATTCCAGACGTTTCTGTTGCAATGCCTGCTGGGCGGCAACTTTCTGATATCCAATATTCTGGGCAGTTGTGCGCAATTGTTCACCATATGCATCACAATCCGCATTTGCATCCAACGCGTACTTTTGCATAATACTGCGACGCGCATCCGCAACCGGTCCACGCAAATTAGAATACGGATCCCCCGACGCCGTCGTATATCCAAAACATGTCGCAGAATTTGATGCCGAATATCCACTGTTTGCATTCACAAAGTTCAGTTCATACGTACCAGTATTATTCACAGTAATATGACTATTATAATTATACGGACATTGTGACGCACCATTTGAACATTTTGCCCCAGACGGTGGCGTTCCACAGGCCTCGTAAATACCGTTAAAGCACGAATCCAACACACGGGCACAAACATTATTATGTGCATATTCAAACAATTCATATCCCCATGTTTCTGCCAGACTGTCGGTTAAACTATCAGAATTCGACAACGCCCCATCAATACCGGCCAAACCACTAACCACCGACGATAAATTATCAAATGCCGACGTTAAACTATCATTATCATCACTCAAGATAGTAATCGTCTGCTCTTTGGCATCCGCCCATGCCTGCAGCGAAGCCAAAATATCAGAACTGTTTCCATCCAGATTTGTCACCTCAAACCCGAAATCATTCCCTGCCTCAGAACAATATGCCGGCTTTGCGCACGACGACGCACGTCCACCACCACTGCCATAGAACCCATGTTCATAGCACCAATCTATTGCCTCTTCCGATGACACCCCATAACGATTTGTCACATCCTGCCACGAAACGCAATTCATAACTTTTTCTGCATCCGTTAACTGAAAGGCCCCCGAAACATCCTTGCCTTTATTTGCAATTAACAACGCCAATTCACCAGAAACTTTAATCAGCTCCTCATTTGCTGTCTCTAATGCGGTTTCCGCCTCTGCAAACGCCCTTACACGCCCTGCACATGCACACCTGCGTTGTGCAGTATTACGTGCAGTACAAATTTCATCCATACATGTATAATAAGATTCCAGACAATTATTAAATGCATCTGACGAAATCAACCCAGTTGTAGAATCAATAATATTCGAATAATTACCTGTATACAACTTGCTGGACAAATAAGAATATGTCGGCGTTGCCGCGGACATCTTTGACCCACGAATTGCACTGCCCTGCAGGGACACACGCGAATTATTAACCGCATCTGTTGTTGCTGTACGCGCCCGAACCGCACGTTGTGCATTTGCATTTGCGCGCGACGTCACCGCATTTTGACGCGACACAACATTACGTGTTGCCTGTCCGCGGGCATTTGCACGTGATGTGACGGCACGCGACTGAACTGTACTGCGCGACGCAGTTGCACGCGACATATCTGCCCCGCCTGCGACCGTGGTCCGCGCAACAGTTGCACGTGACGGATTTAAATTCGCACGTGGATTTGCACGCCCAGACGCACGTGCATTCGCCCCCCCACGCCCAACATTCATCTGGGCCACCTGATCAATTGGTGCAATTGGATCTGCGAACACGGCGCGAATTGACAACATTGTCGAACACACAAAAAACGCACCTGCCAACAAAAACACCGTACCAACAGCATTCTTAACAGAATTCGCAAACTTTTGACTTCTCATAAAAAACTCTCCTTGTGCTCTGGAACCCCCAGAAACCCAACCTTTCTATAAACAAACACCACGCACAATGCATGTATGTTCAGCATGATTATATCAATTTTTTCAAGTCCTGTAAACAACAAATACTGTATACCACGCCACCGTGCACAAACCCAAACCTGCGTTTTTTTTAAATCAGAACCATCCCTTTTTATCGGATTTCATCCCCGCAAATTCACCCAGCAATTTTTTTTGCTTATCCGTCAGCTTGGTTGGAATTTTAATTGCGACATCTATATACAAATCGCCAAATGTCCCGCTGCGCCGTGTTGATGGCATACCATGCCCACGCACACGCAGCTTTTCCCCAACTTGGGTACCGGCTGGAACCTTGACCGATAATTTTTTATCATCGATTGTTTCAACCTCTATCTCGCCCCCCAGCGCCAACGTAGTAAACGGCACATCCATTCGCACAATCAAATCATTACCATTGCGTTCAAAGCGTTTATCTGGTCGCACCCGAACATCTAAATAGAAATCACCCGCTGGCGCACCATTTGCCCCTGCTTCGCCCTGTCCCGCCAGGCGCAACCGTGCCCCATCTTCGATTCCGGCAGGAATCTTAACCTCTAACGTGCGCTGTTTATGCAAAACCCCTGCCCCGCCACAATCGGAACACTTCTTGTCAATTTTACGCCCCAGGCCATTACATTCTGGACACGGGGCCTCCATCGCAAAGAACCCTTGGCGTGTTTGAATAAATCCACTGCCCCCACATCGCGGACACGCCGGCGCTGGTTTACCATCTGCGGTGCCATGTCCATGACATTTTTCACATTCTACATTACTGGAAAATTTAACAGTATGCGTTTTTCCAAAATACGCATCTCGCAAATCAATAACCACTTCGTCCAGTAAATCACGTCCACCGCGCTGTGGCGCACCCCGTTGCGGTCCACCACCAAAATCCCCGAAACCAAATCCACGCATAGCCTCGCGCAGGATATCCTCCATCCCTGCGCCACCACCCATATTAAAATGGAACGCCCCGTTTCCAAATGGATTTCCGCCACCAAACCCAGCGCCTGCCCCATTACCATTTGCAAATGCCGCATCACCAAATCGGTCATACGCCGCGCGCTTTTGCGGATCTTTTAAAATATCGAACGCATTATTAACTTCTTTGAACTTTTCTTCTGCGTCTTTGTTATCTGGATTTCTGTCTGGATGATACTTCATCACCAGTTTATGATATGCCTTTTTAATATCTGCATCTGATGCATCACGGGCAACGCCCAAAACTTCGTACGGGTTTTTATTCATTTTATATGTCCATATAATTAATTCGTTATCAAATATATAGAACCGCCCCGCAAAAAATCAACCCCCAATATTGGTTTAGGCAGAAATTCTTTAGACTTGCACAAAATTCAAAAATGTTTTAATAATACAAACATTATGACAGAAAAAAACACACAGACATATGACGCATCAGACATCCAGGTACTAGAAGGGCTTGAACCCGTCCGCCTGCGTCCTGGCATGTATATTGGTGGCACCGATGAAAAGGCATGGCATCACCTGCCGATTGAGATTATGGATAATTCCATTGACGAAGCTGTTGCCGGCTTTGCCAAGAAAATCACTGTAAATTTGATTGATTCTAAAACGATTGAAATCACCGACGACGGCCGTGGTATCCCGGTTGACGAACACCCAAAATACCCTGGCAAATCCGCACTAGAGGTTATATTAACAACCCTGCATTCTGGTGGTAAGTTTAATAATAATGTTTATAAAACCAGTGGCGGTCTGCACGGTGTGGGTTCTGCGGTTGTAAACGCGCTGTCATCTGAAATGGTGGTTGACATTGCCCGCGATGGCTACAACTGGCACCAGACATTTTCGCGTGGTCTGACCACATCACCAATGACCCGCGGCGATGCGACCAAGGCACACGGAACCAAAATCCGCTTTACAATCGACGACGAAATCTTTGGCACATCTGCTGTATTTAAACCGATAAAAATATATCGCATGGCCCGGGCCAAGGCATTCCTGTCACGTGGTGTAAAAATCGAATGGCATTGTAATCCAGAATTATTGACCGAAGATATGAATATCCCTGCCACAACAACATTTTATTATCCAAATGGCGTGGCGGATTTCCTGGCCGAAAAGACAGACACAAAACCACGCATCTTGCCACGCATTTTCAGTGGCAGCGTTGATTTCCCAGACGATTGTGGCCGCGTTGAATGGGCGCTGACGTTTTTAACCGACGAAAACGGCGCTGCATCTGACGACGGATTTTTCTCGTCATACTGTAATACAATTGCCACAATTGACGGCGGCACCCATGAAACCGGCTTTAAATCCGCCATCACCAAGGGGATAAAGGCATACGGGGAAAAGGTTAATAACAAAGCCGCCGCATCAATTATCGGCGAAGACGTTTTTGATTCAGTCGCAGCAATTGTTTCTGTTTTTTATAAGACACCTCAATTTCTGGGCCAGACCAAGGAAAAGTTATCAAACCCTGAAATCGCACGATACACTGAAAACGCACTGCGCGACCCATGGGAAATGTTTCTGGCATCCGACCCCAAGACGGCAAATGCATTACTAGAATTTGTCATCAACCTGGCAAACGCACGCATTAAGACCAAGGCGGTCAAAGACGTTGCCCGCAAAACCCCGACAAAACGCATTCGTATGCCGGCGAAACTGGCAGACTGTTCTAAACACGGCATTGCCGGCACAGAATTATTTATAGTAGAGGGTGAATCGGCCGGCGGCACCGCCAAACAAGCACGCGACCGCGCAACCCAGGCAATCATGCCACTGCGCGGCAAGGTTTTAAATGTCATATCAAATTCCGACGAACGCTTTGGCAACAACCGCGAATTAAACGACCTGATTGACATTATTGGCGCTGGCACTGCGCGCGATTGGAACGAAGACAAACTGCGCTATGAAAAAATTATTGTTATGACCGATGCCGATGTCGATGGCAGTCACATCGCATCACTGTTGATGGCATTTTTCTATCAATACATGCCCCAGTTAATTTATGGTGGCCACCTATACCTGTCATGCCCACCGCTGTACAAATTAACATGTGGCACAGAATCAATCTATGTTGACACGGACGAAGAACTGGAAAACCTGAAATCAACAAAATATAAAAACAAACGCGTTGAAATATCCCGATTCAAGGGTCTGGGTGAAATGATGCCAAACCAGTTACGCGAAACAACCATGTCCCCCAAAACACGCAGATTGATACGAGTTGAACTGCCACCGCGCACCGAAGAAGGCGCCGAAGACACCGAAAAAACGCGCACAATCGTATCCGAACTGATGGGCAAAAAACCAGAATTTCGATTTAAATTCATCACTGAACACGCCCAATTTGTCAAAGACTTGTTCGTGTAAATAACATATATCGGGAAATATCCCGGTATATTTTTCGCCACAAAGTATTGACAATTTATATTTTTGTGCTATATTATATACGAAAACAATAACGGAGAAACACAATGAAATTCTTTAAAACCAAACAAACACAACCTGTTGCAACACCAGTCATGGCAACAATTCCAGAAAATCACGTATCCAAGAAAAAGAAAAATACGTACCAAATAAAATTTTCACCACTTGCCCAAGACGATTTATTCAGTTTATGCAAAAACACACCACTGGCTGTAGTTGTTTTAAATGGCAAACAGGTTCAAAACACCGACGGCTGGATGTCTTGCACAGAATTTCCAAACCCATGTGCAAACGAAATGCAATCCCAGCAATCGATGTTACGCGAAATCTTGGGCGAAGAAATTGCGACCCAAATCATTGAATACTTGGACAAAGAAACAGGCGAACCAGTCCTTCAGTTATACCCAAGTCGCATCCACTTTTTCCGTCGCGATTATACTGAACGCCTGAACCATGCAACGCGTCGTGACCTGGCCCGCCAGATTGCCGTACGCGAACAATTGGCCCGCGATTTCTTTGATCGCCAAAAACATCGCTAGGAAATAAAAAATCCCCCAACGGGGATTTTTTTATTCTACGTGACACGTTTTTATAAAATCACAAATTTGCGCACGTAATTTTTTTGCCCATCGAAACGACGGTCTGTCCAGTGCCCCTATTCTTTCCAGTTCACGAAAATATTCCTGTGCAGTTGCACGTTCATCTTCGCTTTCTATATATTTCGTTTTACGAAAAGCCCATTTAATAAAATACCATCTGAAATTTTCCGACCATTTTTTCATCTGGTACGGCGTTGCTGATTCTTGATATTTTAAAAACGCGGTCTTAATCCCCATACACAGGCTTTGCATTATACGCAATTGCTTGGCACTTAACACAATTCCACCAAAATTAGGTATGTAAAAATACAGTGGCAGTGGCGCAATTGTCACACGTGGGTTTCGCAACATAACCTGACTCCACCATGGGAAATCTTCGAACAAAATCCCCTTGATAAACGGCACATCCGCAATCAGTTCACGTTTGTACATATTTTTCCAAACCTGACAATGTTTAATCAGCCATTTTTTCTTTTTCCCCGGCGCATTATGCGTACGTTCAGTCGCATATTCATACACATCATCTGTCACCAATGTTGGTACACGGGCCACATTGTACTTTTTATGCATGCGCCACGGCACCACATTATCCGTATCCATTTTCAGCACATGCCGCACCATCAATTGTGGCCGATAAATTCTGTCATATGTAAAAGACACAATATCCGTCCCATCACGCATCGCCAGCGCATATGCAATTTCCATTGTCTGGGGATGAATAAAATCATCACTGTCCAGGTACAATATATATTCCCCTGTTGCGACCGCCATACCTGCATTTCGCGCATCGGACAGCCCGCCATTTTCCTTGTTTACAATCTTAAAGCGCGCATCATGTGATGCGTATTCTTCCAAAATAGTTGCACTGTTATCTGGACTGCCATCATTGACACAAATCGCTTCCCAATCCTGGAATGTCTGATTTTTCACACTGTCCAAACATCTGCGCAAATACTTTTCGACATTATATATTGGAATAATAACTGAAATCGCAGGCATCACACCCCCCTTAATTTATTTATTCATATCACAAATCACCTGTGAAAATGTGCCCGGTTGTGGCGCATCCGCATAGGCCGTCTTTTGAAAAAACGCACCCGACGTTAATTCATCAAACAGTTCTTGATTAAATGGCTTAAACTTATACCCGTGCCACAGCGTATGCGTTGGGTATTGATCAACATGCGGCATCTGCGCAAAGTATTTTTTTGCCCGTTCATCATTTTGAACCAGCGTCTGGAACAACATCTGATGCATAAAGTAATCAAAGCTTTTATTTTCATGAATCCAGTATTCTAAAATCATCGCCCGCCATGCCCCCAACAGGTATGCCCCACGGCGACCACGTATAAAGCAATTCTGACAGAACATATATTTTTGCCCCACCCTGTCACCTGCCAAATACATAAAGAAATCCGTATCAACAATCCATTTTGGTATTTTATCCACAACAAAATCGGTTGAATCCAACCAAAATCCCCCATATTGATACAACAGTTCGACACGACAAATATCTGCGAAATGCGCACGTCTGATTTTCCCAGCCTTGTATTTATCAACAATCACCTGTGGCAACGTTATATAATCGAAAATATTACTGTCATCTAATACAACCAATTCCTGTTTACAGTGTTTTCTGATACTGCGAAAACAAGACTTTACCAGTTCAGGCGCCTTATCTTCGCCCTGTTGCCAGATAGTAAAAATCTTTTCGTTTTTATCATCTTTGATTACAGGTCCATCTGCAACATTTTTAACCGCATACAGATATCGCTTAAAATACTGTGGTGCAACCTGGGACAAAACCGTTGTTCTAACATCACGTCTGTGTTCACGCGAACGCCATGGCCAATTCAAGATATGAGATTTAAAAAATATCTTTGTTAATGCCATCGCCCTATCAATATTCATAAAAACACCTCTTTCTACAATCGTTATAAAACACCCCAGCCATAACGACCGGGGATTTTCATTACTCTTCTACTTCACTCATAACTTCATCTGCATCATCAACCGGACCTGTTGTCATTTCTTCGGCAATACCCGATGCACGCGCCATTATTTTATCCAGCAATTCTTCCTGGACCTGCGGTCTGTCTTTCAGCCATTGGCGTGCATTTGCCTCACCCTGTCCCATTCTTTCGCTGTTATAAGAATAGAAACTGCCCGCCTTTTCAATCAGGTCATATTTCACACCCATATCCAAGATTTCACTGATTCTTGAAATACCTTCGCCATACATAATCTTAAAATCGACTGTACGGAATGGTGGTGCGACCTTGTTTTTCACAACCTTAACACGTGTTTCATTTCCGATAATGTTTTCTTTGTCTTTGATTTGCCCTGTACGGCGGATATCCAGGCGCACAGACGCATAGAACTTCAGCGCATTACCACCCGACGTTGTTTCTGGATTACCGAACATCACACCAATCTTCATACGAATCTGGTTAATAAATATCAACAGCGTATTACTGCGCGACACCGACCCAGCCAGTTTTTTCAAGCTCTGACTCATCAAGCGCGCCGTCGTTCCAACAAAAGAATCACCAATATTTCCTTCTAATTCTGCCTTTGGCACCAATGCCGCCACAGAATCGATAACAACCACATCAACCGCCCCAGATTTAATCAGCGTATCTGCGATTTCCAACGCCTGTTCACCTGAATCCGGCTGTGAAATAATCAGGTTTGAAACATCCACGCCCAATTTTTTCGCATAACTGGGGTCCAGTGCATTTTCTGCGTCAATATACGCGCACGTTCCACCCTTTTTCTGTGATTCTGCAACCGCGTGCAACGCCAATGTTGTTTTACCCGACGATTCCGGCCCATAAATTTCAACGATACGCCCCTTTGGGTATCCACCAACCCCCAGCGCAATATCCAGCCCCAGTGATCCAGACGAAATCGCCTCAATATTTTGTTGCGACCCATCACCCATTTTCATAATGGCTTCTTTACCGAACTGTTTTTGAATTTGCGCCAGCGCAGATTCCAACGCAGGATTTTTTGCGAACAAACCACTATCTTTTGCTGCATCTTTTTTTGCCATAACTTTCCCCTTTATTTCTTATGGAAATCATACAAGCAAAGCCCATAAAAATCAATGAATTTGTTATTTTTTCTTTTCTACCAAGACCAACAAACTAAACGCACCGATAAAGACCGTCACCGTCCACACCGCCGCCGTCGTTCCAAATATTGCAATCACCGCCGCCGCCAACATTGGCGCAATAACATTTGGTAAATTTGAACTGGTCCTAAAAACGCCATAATACTTTGTTTGTTGTGCCCGTCCTGTCCCGTCAAAGAACAACAAATCATGCACCGATTCCATCAATGCTCCCGATACCTGCCACGCAACAAATATCGCCAACAACGGCACACCTGTCACAAACATCGCCGCCGCGGACAGCGCCGCGAACGACCCAAATCCCAACACCATCCATATTGTTTTTCCAAATCTGCGCACCAAACGCCCCATCATCTCACTTAACACCAGGTACGGAATTATCCCCAACGTCAACACCCATCCCAAAGTATCTTTATCGAACCCGTT
The DNA here is from genome assembly GCA_017383325.1 of Alphaproteobacteria bacterium. The sequence continues at coordinate 23,614 of JAFNYG010000061.1, forward strand.
TTCAACGACTAAAATCGGCACATACAGCACACGCATTGCGCGCAACGAATAATATCCAAAATTCACCAGATATGCCCGCATCATTCCCGGCAAACGGAAAAATTCCATCGTATTTTTCCACAGCGCCTTGAATGTTTTTCGTGGGCTGACTGCCTTTATCTGTTTATCTTCTTGAACAACTTTAAAATACTTAAACACCGACCACGCAATCAAATATATTGTTGCCGAACCAAAAAACGCCGCCCGATTACCAAACTGATTTGCAATAAACACCGCCACAGTCGGCGCAAACAACGCCCCAACATTCATCCACAAATGATACCTTGAATTCAGGCGCGCCATACCAATATTTTTTGAAAAATCCGACATAAACAGCGGGATTAACATACTGGATAACGTAATCGCGATACCCGTTGTGTAATCCAGTATAATAAATGTGCGTGGCAATATTGAAAATCCCATCATCGCATAGCACACCGCCATCATCAACAGCGCAAAATAAAACACCCGTGTCTTAGCAAACATACGCAGTATTTCATTTGCGAACAACCCAACCAAGAAACAAAATACGGAATAAATCGCAACATAAACACCGACAATTGCGGACGACCTGAAAATCTCTAACAAAACCAGGGAATATACAGCATTATAAATACCGTCCGCAAAACCCGTAAACAACCCCAGATTTGCAAACGAAAACCCATTTACCCGTTTTCCAATTGAAATATATCTATCTCCCGCCATGACATACAATTATATCATACAACCCAATTTTTTCGAAACAAAATCTGAAAAAAAATCCCGCGATTGCGGAATTTTTTTCATTCAAGATTCATCATCATCTTCCATATCTTCATCATCATCGGACTCAACCGCATTTAAATCAATTTCTTTTGGCACGCCTAAAATATCTTCTATCTTGTCAGACGCTGCATCCAAATCAATTTTATGCAAAACTGCAAATTCTTGGGCCATACGTTCCAACGCCCGCAAATACAACTGACGCGCAGAAAATGTCATTGTATCCGCCGCGCTGCGCCGTTGCAGGTCACGTACAACCTCGGCCAGTTTCATTGGATCCCCAGAATTAATATTTTCTTCGTACTGCGCGGCCCGACGTGCCCAAATCATACGCTTTGCCCCGGCCTTGCCCTTTGCAGACGCAATCGCTTCGTCCATTTTTTTTGCAGACGTCAACGGCCGCAGCCCTGATATTTCTGCACGTTCCATTGGCACACGCAACGTCATATGATTTCGTTCAAAATCAATGACCAGCATTTTTATTTTCTGCCCAGCAACTGTTTGCTCTTCTATGCGCAACAGCTTTCCAACACCCTGGGTTGGATAAACGACATACTGTCCTGTTTTAAAATCTAATTTTTTACTTGGCATTATCTTACCTTTTTACGGTTGCCATCCTCTCTGTCCTGAGCATTATACCACAAAAAAAAGCAAAAAACAAATACCAGACAAAAAATATCCCGGCCTGACCGGGATATCTCAGATTCTATCGCCCTATACGTTTAATAGTCCCCGTTCTGCGCAACGTAGACGCACGCGCGGCTTCGCCCTTGTTTGATTCTTTAACACATATCCATTTTCCATCTTGCAATATTGCCGCCATCCCCGCATCACAATCCGGCTTTTCCAATCGCCACGCAAAACATCCGCCCTTTTGATACGACTGATACGTTGTATTATCACCACCACGTGTATACGCACCATATTCTGGGTTCCACAGGCCTGGCACCTCGCCTGCGCACCATTTGCGTTCACCCCAGCATTCCACACACTCGTTTTTTACATCACACAACATCTGCGCAGAATTTGTGGCACGATATCCTGTATTAGGTTTATCTTCATCACCCATTACTTTACCGTTTTCCAAATCCATACACCACAGCTTTTGACATTCCGCAGTTGGTATACCATCAATCTTTTTTCGCGATTCCACCAACACATACCCCGGCCCACACGACGTAAACGCCGCATCCGCGCCACAAATTCCTGCAAACACAATTACACAAGACAACAATAAATTCTTTAACATATTCACCATCCTGTCCTGGTTATATTATTACACAAACCCCACTGTTTTTACAAGTACACAATTCAACGCAACGGCGGAAAGCAATCACCACCACCCTCTGGACAGCAATTAAAACCCAAATCATCCATATCTGTATACACTTCGCCTGGACAGCATCCGTTTTTATCTGGCACATCACCACTATCGCACACCGACACATCACTGGGTGCCAACGCATCACGACTGGCAAATGCCCACATCCCCAGAACAAAACCGACCAAGAAAGCCACAACAACCGCCACACACGAATTCATACACTTTTTCATCTTTTTATCCCCTTATTATAAACAAATCTTCGCGATTACAGTTTATTTAAGCGGTGGAAAACAATCCCCCGTCACATCACCCCTGGGGCAACACGCAAACACAGTATCCCCTAAATCCTTAAATATTTCATCCCCACAGCAACCAAATCTATTTGGTGCACTGCCATCTGCGCACAATCCCGCATCCAGATTTGCCAATTCCTGTTCGGGTGTAATCTCTTCCTGAACTGGCTCTGGTTCTGCGACCACCTGTTCTGCCAACACGACTTCTGACGTATCGACCACCTGTTCGGGCGTTGTTTCGGCCATTGCAACCTCTTGTGTTACAACATGGGCATCCGCAGACGTCCGACGCCCCCGCGCCGATACGACGCACTTTTTGCGATATTCCACCTTCAGCTCTGTCAATTCGTCCAACTGTTCATCTGATGGCACCTCTATCGCCCCCAGTTCTGAAATACGCAGCGATATATCCGAACACCCAACCCGGTCAACAACCGCCGGCGCATCATCCGCGAACACAGGCAACACAACACAACTTAGTATTAAAGCAAAAAGTAATTTCATAACATTAACCTATTGTTCATTAATGATTTTTTCAACTTCTAATATAAAGTCAATCGCAGGATTTGTTAACTTCTTGGCGGTTTCAAAAATCTCTTCTGCGGACGCCTGCATATTCAGTCTTTTATACGTCTCGACAACCTCGATTGTCTCTTGGTTTTCAAATTCATCGTCTTCCAACGCACGCGCGATTTCTAATTCTTGTTTTGCCAAATCAACATACTTGGCACTATTTTCCGCACATCCGCGTTCTGACAAATTCGCATAAATTTTCGCCCTATCAATCCTGTATTCAGAAATACCATTCGCATCTGGCAATTGCCGCAACAACAGCGCTTCAATCTGTTCGCACGTCTGCAGCCCCGTCTCAGAATTCTGTAACGCCACAACAATCTGACGTTCACTTTGCGCCGCATTATGATATTTCTGCTGATTTTGTGAACAGCCATTCATAACCAGTTTTTCATAAACATCAATATTATATTCATGGTCACGCACATCCTGGCTGTCCATCGGGGCCAAGCGCTCTAACAACAATTCCTCTATAATTTCACAGGTTTCTTTTGGCTGTGCATCCACAACAGGCGCCGGCACAGCCACCTGCTCTACCTCGGCAACTGGGGCGGGACGACCATTAACCACCAGACCAACCATTACCCCACATCCGAATAACGCAGCCAATGCCAACCAGCCAAAAAACTTTTGACGCCTCGTATGAATAACTTGAACTTTTTTATCTTTTTTCATATTTCTCTCCTTATATATAAAAAATATTATCCCACAATCCCATTGTCAATGGTAATCGTTCTGTCGGCGCGCGATGCCAGATTCATATCATGCGTCACAAACAGCATTGCCATTTTATTTTTTCGCACCAAATCCATCAGCAAATCAAACACTGCGCCTGCATGCATTGGGTCCAGACTGCCCGTTGGTTCATCTGCCAATAAAATATCTGGCCCATTTGCCAACGCGCGTGCAACGGCGGTGCGTTGTTGTTCGCCACCACTCATTTCCCCGGGAACATGCGACGCCCTGTGCGCGACATTTGCGGCCTTTAACAGCTTCATCGCCCGCCCCCGCGCCACATTTTCATCCAGTCCATTTGCCAACATTGGCAACATAACATTTTCCAGCGCCGTGAAATCTGCCAACAAATTATGCTTTTGATACACAAATCCAATTTTCTTGCGTCGGATTTGGGTACGCATATCTTCATCCATCTTTTGCACTGGCATTTCATTAATTAAAATACTGCCACCACTTGGCTTGTCCAGCAAACCCACACATTGCAACAACGTCGACTTACCCGACCCCGATGCCCCGACCAGTGCAATAATTTCACCACGGTGCAGATCAAATCCACCCCCACGCAGGATATGCAATGGTTGTCCACCTTCCATAAATGTCCGCTTGATATCACGCACCGACATAACCACATCGCCACGATTAACCTTTGACAAAGAATTTAAAATATTCGCCATTTATTCTTTCCCATTATTTTGTTTTGCCTGCTCTATTTGTTGAATCTGCTGTTCTGCGACCAATAAAGCTTCATAATGTTCAGGTGTTGTAAAATGCCCAAATCTCAAATTTTGATAACGCGGATTTTCCATAATTTTCTGCAACTCGCCATGCTTTGAACTCAAACATAAATCAATATCTTCTGGCGCAAAACCATATGCAACCCCCTGAATAAAATCCCTCAACGGATTTGAAACCGCACTTGTCTTAGAATCCGTTTTTACATTTGCCTATTCCGGATTCAACCGCTTAATTTCCGCAATCATATCATCCGGCGACAATTGTTTTGCCCAATCTACCAGTGCAGCAAATTTATCATATGAAACCGTGCGACAAAATTCCATCAACTTTTTTTCATACTCAGACATATCATTAACATTTATGCGATTCAGCTTAGTCCACTCTTCTTCAGTTGCGGGCAACGCGAATCTTTTATCGCCAAACTTTAACCAGAACAACAAATCATACGACGATTCCAGACCAAACGGCATCTTGTACTGATAATAAATTTTAAATGGCAATTTTATTCCATACTGCGCATATCGTTGTTCACACTTCAACGCAGACGGTGGGCTAAATTCATACTCTATCGCCGACCATTCACGCAAAATATTTTTACGTGACACAATCGATTCCGCATTTTCAAATTTTGTATTTTTATTCATTTCTCAACACCTCAACAGGGTCTGTATTTGCCGCCTTCCACGCAGGATACAGTGTTGCCAAAAACGCCAACAACACCGCAATCAGCGCAATTCCCAACACATCTGTCCAAATCAACTTGGACGGCAGTTCTGATAAATAATACAGCTCTGCTGGAAACAAATCGCGCCCCGTCAACCACTGAAAGAACTGGCGAATTGGTTCAATATAAATCGCGACCAACACCCCAAATATCGTGCCAAAGAATGCCCCAATCACCCCGATTGACGTCCCCGACAAAATAAATATTTTCATCATAGACCTGCGCGACACCCCAAACGTGCGCAAAACCGCAATATCTTTGTTTTTATCTTTGACCAACATAACCAAGGACGACACAATATTAAACGCCGCCACAATCACAATCAGCAACAGTATTAAAAACATAACATTTGATTCCACCTGCAATGCACCAACAAATCCGCGGTTTAAATCGCGCCAATCACGCACCACAAAACCTTCTGGCAACAATCGCCCCAACGATTCCACCACTGCGGTGGTATCTTCGGGATTATCCAGGAACAAATCAATGTGTGTGACCCCATTTCCAATATTCAGATATTTTTGCGCTGTTTCCAACGGCATAAAAATATACCCTGAATCATATTCATACATTCCCATAAAGAACGAACTCATCACCGGATATGACATAATCCGTGGCATTGACCCAAACGGCGTTGGCGTTGCATTATTTGCCGACACCAACGAAATATTATCCCCCATACCAACGCGCAACGCGCGGGTCAGCGACGCCCCCGCCACCAATTCACCATCTGCGATTGCCGCCAAATCTTTGCCATAAATACGTGTACCTGTCTGGGTTTTTGCCGCCAAATCAGACATACGAATACCGCGCACCATTGCCCCGGTATTATTGCCATTGGCGGTTGCCATAACCTGACCTTCGGCGATTGGAACAATTGATGTCACGCGTTGCGCGACGGCCTTGTTTTGCTTCATCTTATCGATTAAGAAATCAAAATCAGAAATCGCCCCATCTTGGTGATAAACAACGACATGCCCATTCATTCCAACAATCCGCCCCAGCAATGTGTCATGAAAACCACCCATAACCGACATCACCACAATCAGCGTCGCCACCCCCAACATAATACCAATCAGCGACACCCACGAAATTACAGACCCAAACCCGCGCTTTTTTGCGCCCAGATATCTAAATGCAATTTTTCGTTCCAACCTTGAAAACATTACCCAATCCTTATTCTCTTAAAAAATCCCGCAATGCATCGCCTATCAGTTCATTTGATTGTTGTACACCTGCATTATCTGCAATTGAAATAACACGTGGCGACATAAACACCACCAGTTCTGCAAATGGCGACACCAACGTTTCCGGTGTGGTCACAAACGAATGTGTTGGAATACCGATAAGAACATAGTTATCACCAATCGTTGACGGGATATTAAACGAACTCAGTTCCCCCTGCCCTGTACGCAGCACGATTTTCGCATCGATTTTATCACGCCCGCCAAAGTCCCCATACGTACCCGTCGCCCCAATGGTCAAATCTGTTTCCAAACGTTCTTCCCGTCCGCACTGTCCGATATCAAACCGCGACTGCCAACCATTTGGAATTGCAAACGTCCCCTGCGACACCAGAACAACATTTGCCTGCTGCGCCAAAAATTCCTGCAGTGTCTTGGTATTAATTTCGGGTCCCACAACCAGTGCACGCCCAACAACACCTGGGATTGACATTTTTATATTTTTTTCACCAAACGCCGGTAACAAATTCATCCACACAATTGGGTTATCTGTGCGCGGATACACGCGATACACGTCTATATCCCAGGCCAGCATATATTTTTTTCCTGAAATATCGGCGATTATTTTTGCCACTTCGCGTTCGGTCTGATAATTACCTTCGAACACAACCGTTTTATCCCCCCAATCAACCAGCAGATTTCGCATATCGGCCCCATGCATTGCATCCAGCAAAGCCATTATTATGGTCTGATCCTGGGGCATTTTAATCAGCCACTTTCCACGATGCGACAAATTCAATTCGCCATTATGCGCATCATAAGAATAATACACCCGCCCCATTTTCGTCATCAGTTCCACCGCATCCGCCAAATTACCTGATGAAATCGTACCGGTAATTTTCTCATACAGCGCACCATGTTCTACGACTGCGATATCCGTACCATCCAGCAATTTATCCAGCGCATTTTTCACAGTTAAATTTTTAAATTCATAATCTGAAACCTGCAATTCTGGCAACGCATCCCCTGTCCCCAGTCGAACCATTTCAATCTTTTCAGCCGGCACCACAGACACAACGCTTTGATTATCCCAGTCAACTTCGCACCGCATTGGCAATTCCACCGAAAACCGACGTGCTGTATCCGTGGTCAGCGCCGCCTTTTTCGGAAAAATTGGCACAGAATTTTCATCAATTACCAATTCATCAACAACTGTTATGTTATCAACCATCAGTTCTTGCTGTTGCTGTTTTTGTGCACACCCACAAACAACCCCCGCACATGCGACCCACAATAAAAACCCTGCACACTTCATTTTATTTCCCCTCTAGATATTCATTATGCGTTCAAATTCTTCCAATGTCATTTCATGAATTGGTTTTTGTGTTGGCGTTGTTAAATCACGCACTTTTTCAAACTGAGCCGCGAACCTATTAACCAAAGCCACAATTTCTGGCGGCACATTTTTATTTTGCTGAACCAACCTGTGCCCATATTCAACAATATATTCCAGCACATCTGCCATAAAGAATCGTCCGGCATAGTTTTCCATTGCGATTCCACCCTTTTGCACACAAATCGCAGACATCAGCATTGCCGTCTGATTGTAATAATTCGCCAACTTAATAAACTGTTGTACACTGATTGCCATGGGCGTTGTTCCTTCTCTCTTTTTTTACATTATAAAAACTATTGCCCCCAAAAGGCAATTAAATTATAATACCAGGTATGAGAATGAAGTTCCTAAGCATTTTATCATTAATTATTTTGGCCTCATGCGCATCTGTCAACCGCGGCAGCATTGATGATGCAACGGTCCTGAACTGGGAAAACGAAGCGGTCACAACCGAACAGTTTGTCCGCGATCACAAGGCATGCCTGGGCATAACCAAACCTGCGCACCAGCCCAGATCACGCATTGCCAAATTAATCGCCCCGAACCAATCGGCGGTTATGCCCGATTGGGACGGCCTGTGGGTCACATTCCAGTCAAACGAATACCGCGACGTTGGCCAGCGCAGCCTGATGTCTGTCCCACGAAACACAACATCTAAATCTGTTGGTTCTTATCGAAAATGCATGTTTCGTCGCGGGTATTTATTGCGTGCGATGTAATCGGAATACAGACCTATGGCAAATTGCATAAAAACATATAATAATATAAATGCGCAAAAAAATGCGTACAATGCGGACACTGCACGAACAAACAACTGGGCCTATTACGGTCCCGAACCCACATCCCTAAATGCAATGTTTGCAACAAAAGCACCAAATAAACGGTGCTTTTTTTATTACCATTCAATTGGCGACATTCCACAGCTGACCAAATATTGATTTGCGCGACTGAAATGTTTATTTCCAAAAAAACCGCGATATGCCGACAATGGTGACGGATGGGCACTTTTCAGCACCAAATTTTTTTCCGCATTTACAAATGCGGCCTTTTTCTGGGCGTACCCACCCCACAACATATATACAATATTATCGCGGGTACTAACCGCCCGAATAACACCATCGGTAAATTCTTCCCAACCGCGCCCTGCGTGTGATGCGGCCGCATGCGCCCGAACAGTTAATGTTGAATTTAACAACAACACCCCCTGATTTGCCCAGTGTGTTAAATCCCCATTTGTCACAGATTTTCGTCCCAAATCAGATTCAATTTCCTTGTAAATATTTTGCAGCGATGGCGGAATTGGTGTTGGCGGCAACACCGAAAAACAAAGTCCGTGTGCCTGACCTGGTTCATGATATGGGTCTTGACCAATAATCACAACCCTGACCTGATCCAGCGGACACAAATTAAATGCATTAAAGATATTTTGTGGCGCGGGGTACACCGTTTTCCCAGATAAATATTCCCCACGCACAAATTCCGTTAATTTGATAAAATAATCCTTATCAAATTCGGTACTTAACGCATCTTTCCAAGATTGTTCAATTTTCACATTCATAACTAAACCTTATATATACAAGCAATCGTCCACACTTTTTAAAATTAATTTATGTGTGGCGAGTGCGCCGCACAAACCAAAGGGAGTGTACATATCGCTACATGACCGGCGGTTTGTGCAAACAATCGTCCACAGAAATTAATTTTTGTTGAAGTCCTTTCCACAAAACCACATCTATATACCCACGTGGCAATCCGGTCTCAACACACAAATGCGCAAACATATCATCACACGCCGACCTGATTTCGGGCGACAAATTCCCATTATCAACGGGCAAATTTTTATTTACGAACGCGCATCCCAAACGCTGAATCCAAATGTCATACTTTACAACATCTTCACCCAAATTACGCGCCAGATGATTTGCGGTAATTTTCCCAATATGCGGCAACTTTTGTAAATAATTTAATTTATCATCCAGTGTGTCCTGCGCATAATATCCATCCCGCAAACACTGTCGATTTTCCCAGATTTTACAAATGGCGTTAACTTTATTTTTATTATTAAACAATTCAATTATCAGATTGTAATCTGCGCCAAATTTACGCAGTACACACATAACTTTTTCGTGAATTTTTTTTGCCGTTTGTTGCGAAAAACCGCCTGCCAAAATCACATAGGCGCAATGCGCTGCAAACGCATCTGCATCATAAATTTTTCGCGCGCGCAGGTTTTCCAAAATCTCGTCAAACGATTGCGCATCACTGTCCAAACCCGCCCTGCGCAGACGCGCATCTAAATCAAAAAACCAATCCCGCGAAAAATCCATTTTATCCGCGCCCCGCCCCAATCGCCGCCAATTGATCTGGGGTTAATTGCATCCCCTGATTTTGTGCAGCCATCATTTGGTTTAATTTATCGGCACCTGCATTAAATTTACCCGCCGGCGATTCCAGCCGCGCCAATTCTTTTTTTATCTGTTCTATTCTGGCCTTTTTATGCCAGATTTGCGCATCAGACACCGCCGTCCCCAGGGCTTCAATCTCAGCCTCTAATTTATGTAATTCTTCGGTCAGCTTTTCTTTCCCAGACTTGCCCCAATTTACAATTCCATCTGCCATGTAAAATTCCCCGCAAATTTATGGCGCGGAAACCCGCGCCATTATCATTATACGTCCAAATTCGCATCCAGCGCATTTTCCACGATAAAGTCACGTCTGGGTTCAACAACATCCCCCATCAGCATTGACACAACCTCGTCCGCCTTGGCTGCATCATCAATTTTAACCTGGAACAGCGAACGATGATTTGGGTCCATTGTTGTTTCCCACAACTGTTCGGCATTCATTTCCCCCAAACCCTTGTATCGTTGAATCTTTAAACCTGTTTTTGCGTATTCAAATGCCGTATCCAGCAACTTTAACGCCCCCCAGATTTTCTGATTCTTGGACTTTACACGCAGGACTGTTGGTTTGCTGAACGTTTCCATTAATTCTGCACGCCCATCCATTTTGTGCCAACTGCGCAGTTCCATCCCATTAATTTTTTCACGTGGCAAAACATATGTTTCGCGCACACTGCGCAAAGTACGCGTAATTTCAATACCCGCATCATTTGCCGACACTTTCCATCCACGTTCAAATTCCAGTTCCTGGGCATCCAGCATACGTTGCACATTTTCGAACACATCCGCGCTTTCGCTTTCAAACGCACCATTTAATGCCAACGCCTCAACAAATCGCAGCGGCATAATATGATTCAACGGCTGCAAGATATTACGCATATCCAACACCAATCCCAACAGACGTTTCAAATCGGCACCCGACACCTGCACACCTGTGGATGTTTCAATCATACCATCGGTCGCCAACTGTTCCATCAGATAATCATCCATTTCACGCTGGTTCTGCAGATAAATCTGTTGTTTTCCGCGTGTCACACCATAAAGCGGCGGTTTTGCAACATATATATAACCACGTTCAATCGCCTGTGGCATATGACGGTAAAAGAACGTCATCAGCAACGTCTGAATATGTTGACCGTCAACGTCCGCGTCGGTCATGATAATAACCTTGTGATAACGCATTTTTTCGATATCAAAGTCATCTTTGCCAATACCCGCACCCATTGTTGTAATCAGCGCACCAATCGTATCCGACCCCAGCATTTTATCAAAGCGCACACGTTCAACGTTCAATATTTTACCACGCAACGGCAAAATCGCCTGGGTTTTGCGGTCACGCCCCTGCTTTGCGGTACCACCCGCCGAATCTCCCTCAACAATAAACAGTTCGCATTTTGCCGGATCGCGTTCACTGCACCCCGCCAATTTACCGGGCAACCCACCCAGTTCCGGCCCCGTTTTTTTACGTGACAGTTCACGTGCTTTGCGTGCGGCCTCTCTTGCGGTTGCGGCCTCTATAATTTTATCAACGATTGTCTTGGCAATCTGTGGATTTTCGTCCAAGAATTCATACAGCAATTCCGACACAGTGCTTTCCACAATTGGGCGCACTTCACTGGACACCAATTTATCTTTAGTCTGGGATCCAAATTTAGGGTCTGGGATTTTTACACTGATAATACTGGTCAGCCCTTCGCGGAAATCCTCACCAGACAGGTTGATATCTTTTTTAGTTCCCTTTTCTGCAATATATTTATTAATGGCGCGTGTTAGTCCTGCGCGGAATCCTGCCAGGTGTGTTCCCCCATCGCGGTTTGGAATATTGTTTGTAAAGCATAACGACGTTTCCGTATACGCCGTCGTCCATTGCAGAACAATTTCAATATAGGTATCATCCAACTGTTTTATCATCTGAATTGGGTCTTTGTTCAACAATTCCTTGGATTTATCCAGATATGTTGCGAACCCCTTTAACCCATCAACCGAATGAAATTCACGTTCTTTCACCTCTCCTGCGCGCAAATCTTGCAAGATGATTTTCACATTTGCATTTAAATAAGATTGTTCCCGCAACCACGTTTCCAATGTATCGAAACTAAATTCAGTCCCTGTGAACGTATCTGGCGACGGTTTAAATGTCACTTCGGTCCCATGCTGAATCCCTGATTTATTTTCAGTAATTTTCAAATCGCACGTTGGCACACCATCTGCAAATGACATAAATGCTTCTTTATCGCCGCGCCACACCTTAACCTCTAGCCAGGTTGACAACGCGTTTACCACTGACACACCAACACCGTGCAAACCACCCGACACCTTGTACGCGCCACTACCTTCGTTATCAAACTTACCCCCTGCGTGCAGTTCGCACATAATCAGTTCCAACGCACTGCGTCCCGTATCATGATTGATATCAAATGGCATACCGCGCCCATTATCACGAATTGTTGTGCTGCCATCTGGATTCAGCGACACATACACCGTATCCGCATACCCTGCCATCGCTTCGTCAATAGAATTATTTACGACTTCATAAATCATATGGTGCAGGCCGTTTCCACCTTCGCCAACGTCACCGATATACATACCTGGGCGTTTTTTAACGGCCTCCAGTCCTTTCAGAACCTTAATCGAATCCCCTGTATATTCATTATTCACTGCCATTTAACATTCCTTTCTTTTTTCTGTGTAAAACATAGCAATTTCTGGTATAATTATCAAGAAAAAAGGGGAATTTTATGAAATTTAAGTTATTATATTTTGGTGACATTTTAATCAATCCTAAAAAGCGGGCCCAGCATATCGCAGACATCCGCATGCAGTTTCACCCACAACTAAAAAAGCTGGTTGAACACAGCCCATGGAACAACCTGACCCAGTACATGGTCCCGAATCCAACAAAAAGTCCCGTAACCACCCGTCACATTGGTGGCATTGATTGGAATCCGATTATTACACCTAATTTAAAACTGATTGCTGAACTGGACATACAAATGTTGCACCCAGAAATTGTTGGGGTCCCACGTTCCGACATTGACAACCGTGTAAAAACAATTCTGGACGGCCTGCGTTGTCCACAAAACGAACACGAAATTGGCGCAAACACACCACGCGACATTGGACCGATTTACACATTGCTGGACGACGACCATTTAATAACACGACTGTCCGTCAATACCAGCCACCTGCTGGATTCCGAAATATTTGCCGAACACGCAATGCGCACACCAGATTCAGTATTCATGATGATTGACGTCAATGTTCGTGTTGCCGAAGGCACCCTGGAAAACCTGCCATTTATGGTATAAACAATCCCCCAAACGGGGGATTTTTACACATCCATTGAAACACAACGAATTTTATTTAACACGAACAACGCGCCCATCACCATGCGCGGCGATATATACATGAATTGTATCATCTGGCAATAAATCGTTGGCGATTTCAGGCCATTCAATCAGCGTTATATCATTTTGAATCGCATGCCCCAGCCCAATCTCAACCAATTCCGACGCATCTTCGACCCGATACAAATCAAAGTGTGAAATTCCATCATACGATTGCACAATTGTAAATGTCGGACTGGGGACAACCGTATCCGCCCCACGCTGTGTTTTAATAACACTGCGCGCAATTTCAGACTTCCCCATTCCCAAATCCCCGTGCAACGCAACAACACACGGCGCAACCAGCGTTTGCGCAAAATCCCGCGCCCACGCCCGCATTTGTTCAACATTTTCTAAAAAATATTCTTTCATAATCCCCTTCCTTGATTCAACACATGAACAACCGGTCTGTAATCAGGCGCCTTTATATTTTTCTGTCCCTGCTTTATTTGATTCAAAGCATTTTGCGCATCACCAATTAATTTATACGGATATCTAATTCTAAAAATACTGTTTTCACGTTGCACCAACACCTCTACTGCATACCAATTTGCATACAGTTGCGAAATATAAATCCCATTTATAGCAATTATTTCATTTACATTAATCATGTTTCACCTACTCTACCAACAACAGGTCATCTTCCAGTTTATGAATCTGGTCACGAATTTCTGCGGCCAATTCAAATTCTAAATCTTCTGCGGCACGGTGCATCTGCTGGGTCAGTTTTTTAATATCACGACGTATCGAATCTGCATCCATCACCCCACCCGATTTATCATAGACAAATCTGCGTGACTTGTCTGTTTTTTCTTGTTTTTCACCGACCTCGGCAAATATTGCCTTGGTCACAGTTTTTGGCACAATTCCATGGGCTGTATTATACGCCATTTGTTTTTCGCGACGACGTGCCGTTTCATCCAGCGCACTTTTCATAGAATCCGTAATTTTATCCGCATACAAAATCACACGCCCATTTGCATTACGCGCCGCCCGGCCGATTGTCTGAATCAGCGACCGCGTCGAACGCAAGAACCCTTCTTTGTCTGCATCCATAATGGCCACCAATTCGCATTCTGGCACATCCAGCCCTTCGCGCAACAAATTAATTCCAACCAAAACATCAAATTTCCCCATACGCAATTCGCGCAACAGCTCTATACGTTCCAGCGTTTCTATATCACTGTGCAAATACTTTGCCCTGACATTATTTTCATTCAGATAATCTGTCAATTGTTCTGCCATTTTTTTGGTCAGTGTTGTCACCAACACACGACCGGACACATTTTTCACAGTATCCAGCAAATCATCAACCTGATGTTCCGTTGGTCGTACTTCGCATATCGGATCTAATAAACCAGTGGGGCGAATAACCTGTTCAGACACAACCCCACCGGCCTGCCCCATTTCCCAATCCGCAGGCGTTGCCGATACAAATATGGTCTGGGGGCGCAGACTGTCCCATTCATCAAATGTCAACGGCCGATTATCAACACATGCCGGCAATCGAAATCCATATTGCGACAAAGTTTCTTTACGTGCACGGTCACCGCGGCTCATTGCGCCGATTTGCGGCACGGTCACATGACTTTCATCAATAAATAAAATCGCATCTTTTGGTAAATATTCGAACAATGTTGGCGGTGGCTGTCCGGGCAACCGTCCCGATAAATACCGCGAATAATTTTCCACCCCGCGACAGGTCCCCGTACTTTCCATCATTTCAATATCAAAATTCACACGTTCCCGCAGACGTTGTTCTTCTATGTA
>JAFNYG010000062.1 GCA_017383325.1 Alphaproteobacteria bacterium
AACTTCGTATACACGATCAAATCCTGCGCCAATTGCCTGCTTTAAAAACAGTTCTGGCGATATACGCAACTGAAAATCCGCATCCAAGGCATTGTGATGTGTCGTAAATGGGCGTGCCGCCGCGCCAGATGCGATATTTTGCATAATCGGTGTTTCAATTTCCAAGAAACCACGTGCATTCATAAAATCGCGCCAATATTGCATCATCTTGAAACGCCCCAGCAGCGCATTACGTGATTCCGGATTGGAAATAATATCCAAATAGCGCTGGCGATATCGTGTCTCCATATCGGTCAATCCATGATACTTTTCGGGCAATGGGCGCAACGCCTTGGACAGGATTTCGTATGCAGATACCTTGACGGTCAGTTCGCCGGCGGTCGTATGATACAATTGGCCTGTAATACCAATAAAGTCCCCCAGGTCAACATTTGCCTTCATAAATTTATAGTTTTCTTCACCCAATTCTTCGCGGGACATAGAAAACTGAATTTCGCCATTAATATCATAGATACGACCAAACATTAATTTACCCAGCCAACGCAATGCTGTCACACGACCGGCCAAGCGCACCGCTGTACCATCTGGTAATTGGCGGGCATTTTCGATTGTATGTGTACGGTCAAATTTATCCTTCCACACAACGCCATCGCGCGCACGAATATTTTCTGCCTTTTGCAGACGTGCCTGTAATTCATTGGTTGAAATTTGTGTGTTTGGTGTATTTTCTGACATTTTTATTTTTCCTTATGTATTATGTCGATATAAAAAAACGGGCACCCAAAAAGTGCGCCCGCAGTTTTGTTTCTGTTGGTCGCACCATATCAATTCAAGCGTTTAATAAACAATTTCATAACGTATGTGCACCCTTGTTTTATACTTCTACTGACGATTATATATAGCTTTTATAAAAAGTAAAGTAAAAAAGCAACTGTTTTCGTGCCTTCTAACTGGTTAGGAATTTTTTTGCGTAAAATGCATGACAAAAAAAATTGACAGCCTGCCACTATCCTGGATATAATGGCAATATGAGAAAAATATTTGTTGGATTTCTTTTATTTTCAGCGTTATTTGTCGCTGGTTGTGGTGTAAAATCTGATTTGGCGCGTCCTGATGCCTCATATCCACGTGATTATCCTGTGTATTAAACAATAAAAAACCGCAATTGCGGTTTTTTATTGTTTTGGCTCTAATCCAAATTTTTTAACAATATATCCTTCATTTCATTTGGCATCATGCCTGTTGTTGAATATCCACAGTCAACATGATGAACTTCGCCCGTTACACCCGAAGACAAATCGCTGAACAGATACATCGCGGCCCCCGATACATCATCCAGTGTCATATTGCGGCGCAATGGTGTTGTTTCAGCATTCAGTCGCAACATCGCCTTGAAACCACCAACCCCACTGGATGCCAGTGTCATAATTGGGCCCGCGCTGATGGCGTTAATACGAATCCCATCTTTGCCCAAATCTGACGCCAGATACCGAACACTGCTGTCCAGTGCAGATTTTGCAACCCCCATAACGTTATAATTTGGAACGGACTTTTCACCGCCAAAGTATGTCAGTGTGACAATACTGCCACCATTTTTCATCAGTCGTGATGCGCGTCTTGTCAAATCGACCAGTGAATACACAGAAATATCCATTGTATTTTTAAAGTTTTCACGTGTCGTATCCGCATATCGTCCTGTCAGTTCGTTTTTATCAGAAAATGCGATTGCATGCAGCATTCCATCCAGGTGCCCCCATTCGGCTTCTATCTTATTAAACAGATCGTCCATCTGTTCGTCATTTTGAACATTGCATTCCTGAACAAATTTTGCACCAATAGATTCTGCCAGTGGCCGAACGCGCTTTTCCAGTGCGGGCATTGCGTACGGCATTGCGACTTCGGCGCCCATTTCTGTTGCGCGTTTTGCGATTGCCCATGCCATAGACCAATCATTGGCAACCCCAGTAATCAAAATCTTTTTACCCTTTAATAACATTATCAAATCCTCTTTATTATTTGTGTATTGGACACAAAAAAATATAACACTGAAATATTGATATCGCAACAGCTAAAAATTTATCGGATATAATTTTATTAATGATGACATCTTGATTTTCGGTCGCAAATCGTACCAAAGTCAGTCATACTCATTCGTTGTTCATTTAAAACCTTGGTTATTGTGCGCAGTGATGGGAAACGCGACTTGCCAAATGCATCACAGCGCTTGCTTTTGTTAAATGTTGTTGCGTCTAACCCACAATTTATCGCCATTCTTGACGGGCTGATATTCTTTCCCCGTGCAATTTCATCAATAGCGTCCCAAATATCATCATGGGTTATCATATTTTCTCCATTGTGTTTAACATGGTTACATGGATTTGGATATTGTGTATAAAATCACAGATTATATCAAGCGTTTTATGTAGGTTAATTTTCCTTGGATGTCTTGAAAAATCTATGTTGTATTCTAGTCTTTTTGATTAAAAACATATTAAATCGCGTTTGTTTAGTATTGTGTGCCACAGGAAATCCCCCAGCTTTTGTATATCCTGGAAAAACCGCGGATTTATTACTTGCTTTTTATATACGAGTATGCGATATTATTCCTATCAAAAGCGACAAAAAATCAGAATTTGGTTAATT
>JAFNYG010000063.1 GCA_017383325.1 Alphaproteobacteria bacterium
AGAAGTGAAAAATATTTTCAACACCCATATTTATACCGTTGATAAAAACTTATTGAAATTACATAAAATTAGTCAAAAATGAACCGTTCCGCGTTGCGTTTTTGCGCTTCGTTAAACAGTTTTACAAGTCCGTCTGGGCATCGTGCCGGTATAAACAAGCCGCGCCGAGCCACAATTTACACCGTCCATAAAAAGGGCGGTTTTTCTTTGGATTTCCAAGCTTTTTCACAGTTCGATAATACATGTTATAAAATGGGCTATTTTTCAGGCATTATCGAACTGCATAATAAAAAAGGTTAGAAATCTAACCTTTTTCTTAATTCGAGTTAAAAGTGTCCATATCTAAGCTAAAATATATTGATAATCCCATGTATGTTTTGATATATTTTCCTATGTAACATGGATACAGAAACACATAAGATTTTTATTAAAGGCGAAGATCTGACCAAGGATATTCTGCTGATAGAACCCGATGGCAATAAAATAAATGTCATGTTTAAAAACGGTCGGTCATACTCTTACAGCAGAAGTAGTATTAGATTAGAACCAATAAAACAGGATGAGCAAAGAGCAAAAAAAGTATTTGCATACTTGCGTTTGATTGCGGATTCCGTAGGTTTGAACAACGATTATGGTCAGAATATTTTGCTTAAAAACCTTAATCGCATTAACGAAAAATCCAAAGAAACCGTTTTATATGACTTTTTATCTGGCGAATACAGGGACAATAACAGCAAGATATCAGATACGCCGTTGTACCCCTTTGGATTTAATATTAGCCAACAGCAGGCCGTTGATAATGCACTGACCAACCAGCTGTCTATTATCGAAGGGCCGCCAGGGACCGGAAA
This sequence comes from Alphaproteobacteria bacterium, assembly GCA_017383325.1. Next base: position 852 of record JAFNYG010000063.1, read on the forward strand.
AACGCAAACTATACTGAATATCATAGCAAATATTGTAATGGCGGGGAAAACGGTTGCCGTGGTTTCTGCAAACAATTCTGCGACCGCCAATGTGCTGGAAAAACTGCAAAAATACGATTTGGGTTTTATGGCGGCTTTTCTGGGCAGCAGTTCAAACATTGCCGCATTTAACCAAACAGATCACAAATTGCCAGATATGTCTGATTGGCACAGAAGCAACAAATGGGCAAAATCCACCATAAAGAAAATCAAAACACTGCATGAAAAACTGCTGACCATGCTGGCCGAACAAAACAGAACTGCGAAAAACAAACAAGAATTTGATGCGCTGAACACCGAATACCAGCACTTTCATGTACAAAACCCAAATATAAATGAATCCAATATCAGTCACCTGAGTGATGACAAGGCGATGCGGCTTTGGTTGGCATACGAGATTTTTGCCCAGCGCAATCGCCGCCCAAACCTGATTGAACGTATAATATTTCGTTATAGATACAAGATAAAGGATAAACAATTCTTTCACAGCGATGTTGAAACGGTGATAAAAACCTGTCAACAGGCGTGGTATACAAAGCGCATAGCAACCCTGTCACAAGACATTGAGCAATCAGAAAAGAAACTTGCAAAATTTAATTTTTCAGAAAAAATCAAACAATATACCGATTGGTCTATGCAGTTGGTTAAAGATAATCTGGCAAAAAAATATAAAAAGCTGGAACGGGCCACAAATCCGGCTGATAAAGATTTTCTGAAATCATACCCCGTAATTCTTAGTACGACATATTCCCTTTCAAATTGCCTATTTGATGGGATTTTTGACTATGTGATAATTGACGAGGCATCCCAGGTTGATTTAGTTACTGGTGCGCTGGCATTGGGATGTGCACAGAACGCAGTAATTGTCGGCGACTTAAAACAACTGCCCAACGTTGTGGACACAGAAAACGCAAAAACAACTGATGCGATTTTTGATAAATTTGAAATCCCAGAGGTTTACAGGTATAAAAATCACAACTTGCTGTCGACCGTGACAAAACTGTTCAAAGACATACCATCTGTTATGTTACGGGAACACTATAGATGTCACCCAAAGATTATTGAATTTTGCAACCAACGCTTCTATGGTGGGCAGCTTATTTCCCTGTCCAGGCCAAATACCGACCGTACGCCCTTGGTTGTATATAAAACTAAAATCGGCAATCACGCCCGAAACCATACCAACCACAGACAAATTGACGTTATTGTTGACGAGATTATTCCGCAACAAAAATTAAATGTAAACGATGACAGTCTGGGCATTGTGACACCATACAGGAATCAGGTTACTGCCCTGCAAAACATATTCAAGGATACAAAGGTTCAGGCCGATACGGTTGATAAATTCCAGGGACGCGAGAAAAACATAATTATTCTATCTATGGTTGATAATCAAATTTCAGAATTTGCGGATCAGCCCAATCGACTAAACGTGGCCATATCACGTGCCATAGACCAACTAATCGTTGTAACCAATGGCAACGAAGAAGAAAAAGACACAAATATTGGCGCCCTGATTGACTATATTAACTATAATAACCTGACCGTTGTGCAAAGTGATATAAGTTCAGTGTTTGATTGTTTATACAAGTGCTATGCGGAAAAACGCAGACAAATGATAAAGTCCAGTGTTTCAGAATTTGACAGCGAAAACGCTATGTACGATTTAATTACAGAAGTATTAAAAACAGAACAATTTAATATCTTTGATGTTGCATTGCACGTGCCTTTGAAATCCATTTTCAACGATTTATCAAAACTAACCAACGAAGAATACAGTTATGCAAACAATATCATGACACATTGCGATTTTCTGATATTTGATCGCGTTACTAAAAAGCCTGTATTAGGGATAGAAGTTGACGGTACCATGTACCACCACGAAAACACCAAACAATATGAACGGGATAGAATGAAAGACAGTATTTTTGCCACCTATAACATCCCGCTTATGCGGTTTAGAACCGATGGTAGCCAAGAAAAAGCGAAACTTATTCAAGCCTTATCAAAATTGATATCCGGATAAATATCGCTACATTTTGGGTAAAAGTTAGCGATATGTTGAATATATCACTGTTTTTCATTCCCCATCTGGGATTTCGGGGCTGGATACTTCGGTAATATCATCAAATGGGATTTTGGTTTTGACTATGGTGATGTATCGGTATTCGGGGTCCATGCGTGTGACCAGGCCGGTTATGGCTTCATAGGCATCGGTCCGGTAAAATCGCACCGTTATCATCATGCCCTTTTTAACCAGTGCAAGTTTCTGTGACAGCCGTTCAGCCGCATCGCCTATCAATTCCCGACGTGGTTCAACCACCCGATTTTTAGCCAGCACCATCGCATAGTACCCACGCAGGGCCGCAAAAGGCATAAACTGTTTTGCACGTGCGGTATTATCAGCCATTGTGTCCCCCAACTAAAGTGTTACGTTTGCGACCGGTGGACTTCTCGTGATAATTTATGCCACGCAGGACGGCGTTCTTGCCAAACTTGCCCTTGATATCCAACAGCGCGTGTTGCAGTTTGCTTTCACGTTCGTCCGCCCTTGTGTCTGCAAATAAATCCAGTTGCAGATGCACCGTATCCGCATCGACCAGATTACCCAGCCCAACCGTCAATTTATGTATCGGTGTGCGTTTGTCGGTTGTTTCACGATACAATCGCACAAAGTCCGCCACCAATGTCTTGTAAGACGATGTGTGCGCTGGCAATCTACGACTGCCCCCACTTGCCCGCCGCATATCCCGTGAATAC
>JAFNYG010000064.1 GCA_017383325.1 Alphaproteobacteria bacterium
ACCGCGCAACGGTTGGCCCTGTATTCATTTTGAACTGGGCGGGCCAAGATGACCCAGCACGTGGGATTTATTATCCATCCTGGAATCCACTGTCACCGGGACACGTGCCATTTAATCCAGAAGAACGCGACCTGTATATCGATTCAATTGCGAACACATTGATTCCAGACCGTTCGTCATCATCAGCGGACCCGCACTGGACAATCACAGGCCGCGCGGCATTGACGGGATACATTCAGTTTATTATTTCTAAGGTTGAACGCGCCAAGGCCGACGACTATTTCTATTCACGCATAACCAGCGGTGCATTCAATGACGAAGACGCGGTCGTTTTGTCCGATTATTACTTATCTATGTCATCTGACCCAAATGCGTATGCAGCACACGCACTGTTGCAGCGCGGAGAATTAAATGCAATGAACTATGTTCACGTTGGTACGTGGGAAAATATCCCCGACGCGTGGCGTGGCAAGGAAGCGTCTTTTTCAATGATTCTGGATTGGCTGAATGCATCACAAATCGCAATTGCCGAAGATATAGAAAACCGACGCCGACAGGGCGACCAAATGGTTATGATGGCAGACCCAGCCAAAGATATGTTTATGAACGCAGTAGAAGAAGCACGCAGATACGCATATTCACACCGTGCTATACAAGAATTGACGCAATTGGCCAGCACCCCAGACAAAGAACGTGGCTCCATCATGTCAACGGCACAGTCGGGATTAAACATATTCCGTAATGCAGCGGTTCGCAATCGCACCAGTCATTCCGACTTTCATTTCTCGGACCTGCGCGGAATGGTTGATCCACGCGACGGCAAAATTAAGCCTATATCAGTATACCTGTCCATCAATATGGTTGATGCACAGGCACTGAACCCAATTACAGCAATCTTTATTGAATTGATGTCAAACTTCCTGCTGGCGAACAAACCTGGCGATATGCATCACGGACAGAAATTGGGTCCTTATCCTGTACTGTTCGCGATTGACGAAATGCCAAAGATGCAAAAGCTGCAAGCAGTTATCCAGGGACCTGACCTGGGGCGCGGACAAAAAATTTCATACCTGATTATCGGTCAGGACTTGCACCAGATTTCTGAAAAATACGGTCCAGATGCCGCGGCAACAATTATGTCAACAACCGCCGCAAAAATCGTTATGCGTCAAAATGATTTGGAAACGGCTGACCGTTTTTCGAAACTGATGGGATATAAAATGAAAAAGAAAACTGTCAAGGGCCCCGACGGCAAGGACAAAGAGGAAACAACCGAAGAACTACTGTTCACGCCTATGGACATTATGAAAATGAACCCAGAAGAACAGTTGGTAATTATCCAGGGACACTATAATCGACCAATTAAGGCCGAACAGGAAAGATGGTATAAAAACACAACCCCAATACAGAAAAAAATGTATGCAAAAACACAATTAGGCGAAGCGCCACCATTGCCAGAATTCTTGGTGCCGGCACACCATAGGGCGCTGGGGTACACGGGCACACCGCGTATATATGACCCGCAGACAAAAAAAATCAAGGAACTGGCATAAAAAAATACCGCCAATTGGCGGTATTTTAATACAAAACAAACCCCCAATTGGGGGATTTATTAGAATTCAATTTTTCCGTTCGTCGCAATCAAATCGGCCATCAACTCAATCGAGCCGCCCGCTTCACGAATAATCAAATCACCGGCGGCAATTTCCGCATAATCCAGCGGATCAGACACATATGCGTCAAACTTACCAGACGCAACCCACGCTAAATCCAGCGCAGGACATCCCGTACGACGAACATCACCAATTAATGGACGCGCATCCGATGTGTTATAGCCAACCGTTAAGGCAGACTCTTCGGTCTGGTTTGATGTTTTAATACGCGCAGAATGGAACGCTGAAAACACATATGCGCCGGCGCCAGCCTCGGCATAATACAAACGTTCATCAATCGGAGAATAAATCAATGCAATCTTGGTTTCGTCATTGGATCGCAATGCCAAAGATATCGCAAAATGCGGATTACCACGAACAAAGTTCGACGCACCTGATAACGCCAATACGAATTCGTCGCGACCATCACCATCACGCGAAACATTCGGTGTTAATAAACCCGCCGATGGACGAACCAACAGCAGGTCATTTAAAATACTTTCTTCGATTCGGTTGGCGGCCTTTTGTACAAAATCGTGCGCGCCACGCAGTGACTGTTGCAGGTTTTCCACCTCGCCAAAGTCACGACGCAGTGAGGCGCCCGTACGCTGCAGCGCCATAAACATTTTGTTTAACTCAGTTGAACCTTTTATCAACAGTTCCATGTCGCCGCCCCCCGTAAAGCAGTACTTTTCGTTATATTAGAAGTTGAACCCAGCAAATTTTGTTTTGAATTCTGCTGCGCGCTGGCCCTTTTCACCGGCGTTTGAACGCTGGCCAGTCCAGGCGGAATGGTTCAAGTTATCTGTTGACAAGATATAGTCTTTTTTAACAGATGAATAGATTACAATTGTCGAACCGTCTGTGCGTGTGACGTTGTTCGCATAGTATTCTGGATGAATTCCTTGTTTCATAGTATTTACCTTTATTTGAATTTTAGCCTGTAGATTATACAAGTATTTTTACAGAAATCAAGCAATAATAGCATTTTAATATCGACCAATGCACCCCAAATAGGAATTGCCCGTAGATTCCAACACATTTATAAACTGGGTCTGGTTCCGACCAGAAAATAATGCCAAAATTGTACCTGCGTCCGTTGCCAACATATCGGCCACAGTCGCAATGCCAGAGTTCATCTTTTTGAAAAAACCACTGGTCGGATAGATTTCAGCCGCCAACAATTGCGTCTGGCCACGTGGACGTGCCGTTTTATTCGATTCGATAACCATCAATTGGCATTCCGGCGATATTATCAACTTATCACTGACCACTGCGTTGCCGCCCAGCAATTCACCCCACCAACCGGTCGAACCGCAAAACAC
>JAFNYG010000011.1 GCA_017383325.1 Alphaproteobacteria bacterium
GAACAAGAACAGCGCCCCTGATTATCATCTAGAACATTGCAGAAATTATCCATACAGGATGTATACTGGGCCTTGCAAAAATCGGTGATTTGTGCCAATTCATCCATAGACGCAGTGGCATCAGCCGCATTAGTTGCGCCGGTGGTTTTGGATGAAATACTGGAAATTGTTGGAATGCGCGCGCGAACCGCACTGGAACGCGTGCTGACACGGCCGGTATATAATGGCGTATTAACCGTATCCGTTTGCAAGATTGATGCACGGGCGGTATTTGCGCCACCAGACTGCATCGCACGGCGCGTTGTAGCAATTTGCTGGGCGCCATTTGCCGCAGGACGAGACACACGGGTCGCCGCACGCGATGCCACGCCACGAGACGCCACAGCGTTCGATGTTGTGCGTGACGCAACCACACGACCTGAACCAGAACGCGTTGACGAATTTACACGCGTCGTCGCAGGAACTGCACGCGAAATATTGCGGTTGGCCGTGCGCGGGGCCACTGTCGCAGGTTGGGCCAATGGAACAACAACCGACGCAGATTCCGTGGCCGAAGCATCGCCATCTGACACCACATCTTCGTCAGTATATTCAATTACTTCGTCATAGTAGATGGGCACAACCTCAGCAAATGCGGGCAACGCAAGAACACCACAGAGCACAGTGACAAATCTTTTCATAGCTAATACATTCCCCTTGTATATTATGATTAATTTTATCACATTGGTGTATTTATTACAAGCGAAAAACCAATCATACGCAGACTATTCCATACCAGACATCCGACGCTGCCAGCGCCACGCAGACGCCAATGTTTCATTCAACGGCACAACAGCATGCCACCCCAGTACACGCGCCGCTAAATCTGCGTTTGCCCAAATCGCAGGCACATCACCCGCACGACGTGCCGCAATCCGATACGGCACATCAACGCCCGTTGCATCACGAAACGCGTTCAGCAATTCCATAACCGATGACCCGCGCCCCGTCCCAAGATTAAATACACCGACACCATCAGTACCAGACAACATATGACGCACCGCCGCAACGTGCGCACGCGCCAGATCGTTTACGTCAATATAATCACGAACACAAAAACCATCAGGCGTGTCATAGTCATCACCAAAAACACTTAGACATTCACGAATGCCTGCAGCAGTCTGGGTGATATACGGCATCAAATTATTTGGAACACCGTTGGGTAATTCACCAATGTGGGCCGACGGATGCGCCCCAATCGGATTGAAATAACGCAACAGTGTCGCACGCATCTGGGGATACGCATGAACAGTATCACGAATTATATTTTCCCCCATAACCTTGGTCTGACCGTACGGAGATGTCGCAGGTTGAAGCGGGGTCTGTTCCGTCACAGGCAAAGTATCTGGAACCCCGTAAACGGTCGCAGATGAAGAAAAGACAATATTCTTAATAGCAAACTCACGCATCAAATCCAGCACATTTATCAGACCACCCAGATTATTGCGATAGTACAACAATGGATTTTCAACAGATTCACCAACTGCCTTGAGGGCAGCAAAATGTATCACGCCAACCGCATCACTGTGTGCAGAAAATGCGGCACGCAACGCCACAATATCGGTGCAATCAACCATCACAAATTCTGGACGCGTGCCAGTAATGCGCGCAACACCGTCCAGCGACGCAGAATTCGAATTCGATAAATTATCAAACACAACAACATCAAAACCAGAGTCAATTAAAGAAACACATGTATGCGAACCAATGTAACCCGCACCACCAGTGACAATTATTTTTTGCGCCATCAGCACCCCCTTTTTTACAAGTATAAACTTAATAATAGATAGACACAAAGGCAAATATTCTTAATTTGTTAAAAATCATAATGATTTTTTGTTGCAGGCACAATAACGTTCAGATATAATCGTAAAATGATGTCAATAAAGAGGTATTGGTCTTGTCGATATTAAGACGGTTTTCTGTGTGGTTTTTGGCGTTGCCACTTATCGGATGCACAACTGTGCCGACAACAACACGCGACACACGACTGGATGGATATGCGCCAAAGGTCACGGCAACAGATTTCGAATATGACCCGTATCAGACGCCAATCGCACAATGCTATGCCGACGAATTGGCAAAAAACAGTTCTGCGTCGGGCGCAACGTTAATCGAAGACGGCTTGTCCGCATTTGTTATACGTTCTGCATTTGCAAGAATGGCGACAAAAACAATCGATCTGCAAACATATATTTACAGCAATGACTTTTCATCAAAAATCTTGATTGCAGAATTGAAAAGCGCCGCAGATCGCGGCGTCAAAGTGCGAATACTGCTGGACGATTACGGCACAAAATCAGACATTGTTGATGTTATGCTGTTAAACCAACATCCAAATATCGAGGTAAAAGTATTTAATACAGTCAGCAACCGTTCAAGACTGTTGTATTACCCACAGTTCTTGACAGATTTTAACAGACTGAATTCAAGAATGCATAACAAGCTGTTTATCGTGGACAATATCGCATATATCACAGGTGGCAGAAATGTCGGCAGCAATTATTTCTATCCAGAAACAGCGTCAAACTTTTCAGACACAGACGTTTTGTTTATCGGTGATATGACACATTATGCAACAGACAGCTTTAATGAATAC
>JAFNYG010000012.1 GCA_017383325.1 Alphaproteobacteria bacterium
CAACAACACTATAAAAATCACTTTTTGATTTTTTTAAGTATTCACTATTTTGATTTAATTCTATATTTGTATATCTGATACCAATTTCTGGACTTAACCCGTATTCTATTTTATAGCCCACCATAACCGATGCAAATAAAGCAGACACATCACCATTATTCAATTCACTATCTACGTACTCGTAATCTGCAAAGTTATACGCAACCAACCCATTTACATAGAATTTGTTCGGTTGCCATTTTGAATATAAAAATACACTGCTTGTATCAAACAATATATCAGACGGATTTACATCTATATCAACATTTGAATAACTGTATCCCGCACCAATCAAAACACTATCCGACAACTGTAAATCTGCCCCCAGAACAACCCCCAGTCCATTTGTTGAATAATCATACTTACCTGACTTATTCATTGAATTAAATAATGTTGTCCCCCAAACAGAAAACTTATTATCATCAAATTTTGTATTACTAAAAACAGAATTATAAATATCAACATTATGTTGTTTTACAATATTCTTTGAAATACCAATTACAGATAAGTCCACCAATTCAGAAACATTATTCACAACCCAATTATCAAATTGATTTTTTATTTCATTAAAAGGATATTCATTCAATATATAATCCGAAAAATACTCTTTCAACCAATCAAACGTTATATTAGAATATGTATAAAAATAAGGTCCATTAGAATCTTCATATTCACCACCACGACCATCCCCCAGCCAATGCTGTTCTTCTATTTTCAAAATACCCTCAAACGGTTTAAAAGAATAATGAGTATCACTAACTCCTGTTAATTGACCAGCAGACGCATATCCAGGGTCTATCACTGAGTAAAAAGTGTCATCATAATATTCCAACGTTAAATCCACCGCATGTGCAGAAATTGCACAAAACATACCAATAAAACCAAATATTATCTTTTTCATACCACACCCCTTGTAAAAAACACCGCCAATAAGAGATATTGACGGTCGGGGAGTTCGTAAATCTGATAAAATCAAAAGATTCTGTTGGTCTTTCGGTTTCCCGTATTTTATACACCACCAGCTCCCCGACCATATGACCAGGGTTAAACATCGGTGCAGTCCACACCATGTCAGAAACGATGCAAACCGCACCGGATTTTATCAGAGCTTACGACAGCCCAAACCCAACTTCCTATTGGATTCACTACCTATGATAACAACAAAGACTGAAAAATACAAGTGATGTAAAGCAAATATTACCATTGCCTTTTATTTTGGGGTTTAATAAAATTATCTTTGTAATAAATGGTGGGGAATATGAAAAAAATTTTATTTGTTATGCTTGCTGGGGTGTTTTCGTTTAACGCGTATGCCGGGATTTATACCAATAATAATTTTAGACCTTATTTGGGGATTGATGCGGGGTTGAATATTGCTGATTATACAATGGATACCGAATTAGATGAAAATTATTATTCGGCAACAATTAATGCAGGGGCGCGGATTGGAAAAAATTTTGGTGTGGAATTATTCTTTTCGCATTCTTCGACAAATGAACTGGAATATGTTCATATGTTCAGCGCAATAAATCACGAACTGTATTATATGGCGTTTGGATTTGATATTTATGGGTATTATGGGGTTGCTGATAATTTTGATTTCTTTACATCTTTTGGTGTCGCAAATTACAAAATATACAATAAATACGAATATATTGATAACCTGGATGAATTTCAGCAGGAGATGTCTGATAACACCGTCAGTACACGTTTTGGAATCGGTTTGATGTACACGTTCCCGTATGACAGGGTTGCTGCGATTATTCAATATCAATATACACCACTGGGGAATGATTTGATAAATACTATGTCTGAATTTTCTGTTGGGGCACGATACGTGTTTTAAATCTGGGATTTCTGCCCCCAGGTGGGGCAGTTTTTTATCCGATGAATCTGGTTCGCATGTATGTTCGATACCGGCCGCGCCATGTGCGTACAGGTATAAAGCATGCAGATATTTTTATCAGAATTCTTTTTACCTGATTAATAAATTTCCCGCCATAGCGTTTGTTGTACAGCCGTGATTGTTCCAGGTATTCGTTGATTTCTGTGTCATAAAATTCAGTGCAGCTGTCAATATGTTTAAAATGTTCTGATTCGAAAAATTCCCGCATGTATTCAGTGCAACCGATTATTTGTGGGGCGTCTGTGAAATGTTGGGTTTTTTGTGTTTCAATTGATCCCCAGATAAAATCGCCGTTTAAGCCACAGGCCTGGTTTATTAAATGCTGGGATGTGAAATTATCTGCGATTTCTGTGTTGCGTTTGATACCAATAACGCGTCCCCCAGATTGCATGAATAGCGCCAGGTGCAGCGCAGTTCCATAACAGCCAGCCAAAATTTTCGCATTTTTTACAATGCCGATTTGTTCGGACAGTGATATGGTTTCTGGGTAAACAATATGATATCCGTTTTGTTTAAATATTTCTTCGATATGTTTTTCGCCAAATATACGACGTGACGCCAGCATGGTGCGTGACAGGTATACTTTTTCATATCTTTTGTCAGATTTTGTATGCGACGCCATGAATTCAAATGTTTCATGCCATTTTGATGATGCGCCGTATTTATTACATGCAGATTGTGGAACATAGATAGTCTTGAACCGGGTGTCTTGGGTTAAAATAATGACGTCTTGGCGTGAAATGCCAAGCAGATTTGTAAAATCGTATACATATTCGGGTACGGTTTTGGTGACATTGCTGTATACAAATACGTACTTTACATTCGGGGCAGGTGGTGTACACGCAGCCCACAGGCGGTTTGTGTGTTCTAATAAAAAGTGTCCAAAATGCCAATGTATGTCGCCTAAGAATACAACGTCACAATCAATGTATGGTGTGTTTGGACGTGGGGCTATGTGGGATATGTGTTTTTGTTTGTTGGTTAAATACAGACTGGATTGTGGAACGTATTTGTTGTGCTGGTCATAGACACCAACGTGCGTTCGTTTCTGGGTGGTGCATATTAAACCATTTGGTACAGCCGTGATTGTTGGCGCAGAGAGTGTGTCAAAAATACCAGATTTTAATAAGTGATTTTTATATTTGATGGGACCAAATATTCGGATGGACATAAAAAAACTCCGCTGTTGCAAATTACAAATAAAACATGTAGATTATATAGTATGAAAGGTTTTAATTCCATGAAAAAACGTCTGTTTCTGTTCGCAGGGTATGATAAGTCAGCTGTGATTGATGATGCGTTGATATTTTATGTTCGGGCACTGGGCAGGTTTGGCGATGTTGTGTTGTTTATGGATTGTGATTGTGATGCGTCACAGTTGGCAAAGATTGATAAATATTGCCTGTATGCAGGGGCAAAACGACACGGTGAATATGATTTCGGTTCGTATAAACGTGCATATCTGTGGGCGCAGGATAATCTGAAAATGGCAGAATATGATTTCGTATATCTGGTTAATGATTCTGTGTATGGGCCACTGTATGATTTAGGACCGTATCTGGAAAATATGGAATCGGGTGGGTGTGACGCATTTGGAATTGTCAAAAATCCACATCGTGAACATCCACATATTCAGTCTTGGTTCGTGGGAATGAAAAAGACGGCGTTCGAATCAAAATGGTTTGATTCTTTTATGAAAAGCGTGAAAAAACAAAAGTCCAAGGGCGAGGTCACACGAAAATATGAACAGGGACTGACACAACGGATTGAACGGCATAAATTATGCTGGGGGTGTTTGTATTCTGTGCCTGGGCGCGGTGTGTATAATAATGTGAAAAAGTTATATCGTGAAAAAATGCCGTTTGTTAAACGTGTCGCATTTACACGTAATCATGGTGCGCTGGGGCGTCAATTGCGATGGGTAATGGAAAACGTTGATGCAGGTGCAAGGGGCGCAATTATGACGTCTGTGCGACGGGTGTATGGGGATAAATATACAGACTGGTTAATGGGGGTTGGACCATTTGGGGTGATAATACGAAACCTGAGGCACGTGTTGTATAAACTGTTTATAGAAGGAATTTAATATGATGAAAAAAATTGCTGCGATTACAATGGCACGAAATGATAATTTCTTTTTGTCCAGGTGGATTGAATACTATGGCGGGCAATTTGGAAAAGAAAATTTATATATATTGTTGGACGGTATGGACCAAGATATCCCGGAAAATGCAGAAAATGCAAATGTTACCAGGTTGGAACATGTCGATATGTCACGGGCCGCAGGTGATAAATATAGAATTGGAAAACTGTCAGATTTGGCGGCAGATTTACTGAAAAAATATGATATCGTTGTTGGGTGCGATGCAGATGAATTCTTGGTCGTAGACCCAGATGTGAAAATGAACCTGGCACAATATTTATCGAATAAAAATATCAAGACGACTGTGTCTGGATTGGGAATGGATGTTGGGCAAAATTTAAATGTGGAAAAACAACTGGATTTGAACAGACCGTTTCTGGACCAGCGTTCGTTTGCATTGCTGTCAACGCGATATACAAAGCCGGTGGTTATTAATCGGCCTGTGCGGTGGGGCAGCGGATTTCACAGTGTAAATGGACATAATTTCCATATAGATAGGCATTTATACCTGTTGCATTTTGGCGCAGTTGATATGAATATGTTGGTGAACAAAGCCGCGTTGCGGGGACCGGATTGGGTCAATCATCTGAAACGTCGGGGAAATGGAACAATTAATGATGTGACAAAAAGACGGGTTCGGGGTGAAGGCTGGATGAAAATTGCACGGGTAATGCAACGTATATTCAGACCAATATATGCGTGGGATAAACCAGGAATGCTGGGGATAAAATGCGTTGTTAAAATCCCAGAACGATTCCGAAGACTGAAGGTGTAAATAATATGGCGCCAGATTTGAAAATAGATGTTGTTTACCTGTGGGTCGATGACAAAGATGAAATCTGGCGGGCAGAAAAAAATAAATGGCTGGGGATAACTGGGGCAAAAAAATCAGTCAGCGTGGATGCAAAAACAAATGCACGGTGGCGGGATAATGGTGAATTGTTATATTCTTTGCGCAGTTTGGATAAGTTTGCACCGTGGGTAAATCATGTATATGTCGTGACTGGGTTTGGACAGGTGCCAGATTGGATGAATACAGATAACCCAAAAATAACAATCGTTCCACATGAACAAATTATGCCAGCAGACAGTTTGCCAACATTTAATTCCGTCGCAATTGAAATGTGTATTCCAAATATACCAGGATTGTCCGAATATTTCTTGTTGGTAAATGATGATATGTTCTTTAACCGGCCGTTGAAACCAGATTTCTTTTATGACAGGCGGGGCAGGGCACGTGTGTTATTCAGTACGCACAAAAAACATAATAAAAATATCGGACAGTGGATGGAAAGCGTCGATGAATACACGCAGACATTGATTTTGGCCGCACATTATATTGACAGAATTTTTAACAGGTCTTTGTATAAATACAGGCC